>CAZTER010000342.1:0-3144 GCA_964612045.1 uncultured Bdellovibrionales bacterium | reverse complement strand
CTTTTAAAGAGATTAAAGCTGAATTGTGACCTTTCTGATTCGTTAACTCTTAGACCTCCACCACTAATCCATAAAGATCTGCGGAGAATAATTATAGGAGAGAGATTTTTATGATGATAAAGATCATCTGAGCAAGATTCTACCTGCAAAATGCCCAATTCAGGATCTATTTCAAACTGATTGATCACAGCGGAAAGACTCGGAAGAGAAGAGATCTGTTGAATATTTGCTAAAACTAAGAGGTCGCCTCGTGTATACTTAGTTCCGATGTTAAAAGCTTCAACTGTTGAAACTCTTTCTGGCAAACTAACGATACGATTAATATTAGCAACTTCTAAAGAGTCAGCTAACGCTATATTACTATTATTGTCGATTACTAAGACTTCGTATTTTCCAGAGTTTTCCAGACTTAAATCAGTTTTTGTTTCGAGATTTAAATCTTCAACAACAACTAGAATAGATAAAAGGTTTAATTTATCTGCAGTCGATTCAATTTTATCCGGAAAAATTGAATTTCCTCGCTCTCTTGAGATTGCTTTGTTTTGAGAAAGCAATGATTTTTCTTGATTATTTTTCGTAGAAAACTCTAAATCCCTAGGATAAGACTGTGTAATTATAGAACCATCATCAATATCATCTGACTCTGTAGTTAATAACTCTGAGGTAATCACCTCTCCCGTACTTAAAATTCCAGTAAGATATATTTTATCTGGTTTTGTATCCGTATGTCCCTGAATAGTGCACTGAAAACCACAAGACTCAGCATGAGAGATAAGAGCGAATTGGCGGGTCAGATCCTTGCGCTTAACTGGAGTAGCTCTATACAGATCAACCTTATCAAACCCCAAATAAATAGCCTCAAAAGGTGAAGCTTCATGCAGAAGCCAGCCTGTGACCATAAAGCTCACTACGCCGGAGCCAGAGCTACGTTTCAATATGCTATCTATGTGACCAACAATATTGGCCATAAAATAATTAGGTAAAATTAGTTATAACTAACTACTTTTAGATGATTACTGAGCTCTACTAGATTCTTTACTTTGACAGGATAAATCTAATCATTTCAAGATGATACAAGAATTATACTCAAAAATGATTAGCAATTACGGCTCTAGTATAATGCCCGATGCGATGCCGATATCCCATGAAGATTTAGAACTATCAAAGAGAACAATGCTTCAAGCAGACCCTGATCTACTTGAGTCAATTGTCCTGCATTTGGAATCATTGCCGATTACTATCAAACCAATTCCTCCGATGCTTCGAGGCTTTACAGGACTTGAAAATTTGAAAGGAAGAGAGTTTTTAATCATCGAAGATAATCCGATTCTATTATCACAGTATTCAATCGCAACAACTGTAGTAAGTGGAGTTCAAGCAACTGCATTATACTCCTCTGGATGCGATCCAGATTTATTTGTTTCGCGTCACACTGAAACACTTTCTAGTGCCTCCGCAGGGGCCGTTATCTTAGTAGACCGTGATATCGGTGGTGATAAATCACTCGGTCCAAGAATAATTGAACGCATTAAAAAAAGAGAAGTGGTCAATAATTCTACTATGATAATTGGATTTTCTTGCGCACCGGATGCTAATGAGTGCTTTTTAAAGGTAGGGGCTCACGGATCTGTTGTAAAACATATACACCACCATCATGCGACAATGCTTGCAGTAGCTAGAGTTGTTGAAAAATTAGAGATTGAGAAAGAAACTAATCTCAATACTCCCTTCTTCTGGAGTGAAGATCCTCCATCTTCTCCTTCTGCTAGCAATATATATATTAGATCTAGTTTAAACTTCTCGGAGAAACGCCACCGAAGTTCTAACGTAACTAAAGAGCGATTAGAGAGTTCGGTTTAATATGGCTAATTTTGCACGTAATACTTCACAAAATTATGGAGAGTTTAAAGTAGTAGGAACATCTCAGCTACCAGACGATGCTGGAGAGGTACGACTCATACAACATAGCTCAGGAGCAGAGATTCTTCAGATAGATGTACCGGATAAGTTTTCTAGATTTGGGATAGGCTTTAAAACTCTTCCGCAAGATGATTCAGGAGCAAGTCACGCTCTTGAACATTTAGTAATGAAGAGAGATGAACATCTTCGGCATAACACTGCCATGCTTGATGCTGCAAATGAGTACCTAACATTAGCACACCTTGGACATCTTAATGCTCAAACTGTTTCAGGCTTTACCATGTTTGAGGCTGCCGGTATTTACAGTAAGGACCTAAGAGTTGTTTCAGATTACCTATCTAGAGTTACCGTTCTGCCAGATCTAAGACACGACGATTATGACCGAGAGGTCGCTAGACGCATAAAATCAAGTTCAGGACATTCCTTCTGGAATGGTGTTGTTTTGAATGAGATGCGTGCGGCTAATTTCTCTGTGATATCTGAACTTAATAACTTAGTTTATCGCTTGTTCTATTCTGGAACTCCTCATCAGTATCATTTCGGTGGTTCTATTTCAGGTCTTAAAGATCTCTCTCTTTCAAAATTAAAAAAACTGCATGCTACTTGGTATAGAAGAGAGAACTGTCGTCTTTTTGTATACGGCCAACATCATCTTGAAGAAACGTTACAAAGGTCTCATGAGATTTTAAATAGATTTCCCGGTTGCGATACTCAACATGAGCCAGATTCTCCAACAAAAAGTAGGTATTGTGGAGAAATAAATATAAACTTAGGGATCTCTAGTTTGCCAGAATCTCAAGCTGTTATTCGCCATTCCTGGATATTAAAAAACCTTTCGCCTATTGAAATATTCGCTATTCAATCAATTATACTTCCATACCTAACCAAGAAAGGACTTGGCGACAGTGCTTCAGATAAATGTAGAGATAATACTTTAGTTGTCAGGTCAGATATTATTTTAGATGTTCCGGAGCCAATTGTTTCCATCGATGTATTTGGAGATAACAAATTAGACCCAGACCAAATAACTGCGGCTCTTCTTAAAGAATTGGAAGCGATCGCAATTAATGGACTACCATTAAAAAGTAGCTTTGAAAGACTCTCTCTAGAGCAGTTAGCTTGGCTGGAAAATGGAGCTGATAATACTCTAGGAGCCGAATTATTAGAGCGTGCTGTTCTAGATTGGAGTGCTGGGCGCTCTCCTTTGCTAGGAGTTACAACGCG
>CAZTER010000341.1:0-3152 GCA_964612045.1 uncultured Bdellovibrionales bacterium | reverse complement strand
TAATCGATAGGATTCCACGTTCGGTCAACCGACGAATAGAGTATCTAATAGTGTGCTCTCTATATCCGGTTTCCTTCCTTATATCTTCTATGGAGAGATAGGCTCTAAGTTCTATTGCAGCAACAATATCGCGCTCTTTTTGAGATAACTTCACGCTGGCTCCTTTTAGATAAGCCTATTTAAGACTAAATTCGTAAATTTTAATAGCTTAAATATAGGCTAATGCGAATTTTTATACAAATTTAAATATTCATAGCCAAATTTGCATATTACCCCAAGAGCTTAGTTTTGGAGGTAAAAAATGCAAGAGCTACTTACACAAGTCCCAGCTACACAGATACAAACAGGTACAAGTTTAGATACAAATTTAGAATTAAGGGCATCAACTGAGGTCTCTTCAAAAGAGCGTAGAACTCACCTACTTAATATCTTACCTGAAGACCACAAACCTTATACGGATAAATATTTTCTTAGAACTAATCAAATTTTAGAGGCAGATGGCCTAGATCCACTTGTGCGTGCACAGATCTTTATACGTAAAGGTCCTGGTGAACTTTTTGGAATGGATGAAGTGCTCACCATGCTTAAGAAATATACCAAGTTCTTTGAAAATGGTGGCAAAGCATATGCAAAGAATGAAGGAGATAATTTCCAAGGTGGAGAAGCGCTACTAATCTTAGAGGGAAAAGTTAGGGATTTTATCGAACTAGAAACGATGATGCTTGGAGCCCTCTCCAGAGATAGTAGTAAATATAATGATGGAGTTAGTGCAGTAAATCCTGAAGAAGTCAGGGAGAGAATGAGCATGGTAGTAGAAGCAGCTCAAGGACGACCTGTAATTTATGCAGGTGCGCGCCACTGGGGATATGAGCAGGATAAAGCGATCTCCTTAGCTGCGTTTACTGGTGGAGCACTAGATGCTTCAACAGATGCTGGAGCAGAGACCTTTAACAAGAAAGGTGTAGGAACAATTCCACATGCGCTGGAGGTAATCTACGCTTGGAAATTTGGTCGAGAAAATGCAGTTAAAGAGGCAACCCTAGCATTTGATCGCGTAATCGATTCTAACGTACCACGAGTTGCGCTCGTTGATTTCAATAACCGTGAAATTGATGATGCTCTAGCTACAGCGCAAGCTTTTAGAGATCTAGGAAAAGAATTGTATGCGGTAAGAGTAGATACATGCGGAGAAAATATAGCTCAAGGAGCACTACTAGGAGAGAAAGAACCAAAAGCAGCAGAGTGGCTTGAGAAATATGCAGACACTTCGCTCCTTAATGAATCCGCTCCATATGCAAAGTACTGGTATGGTCGAGGTGTAACTGTGACTGGAGTTTATGCACTTAGGAAAGCTTTGGATCAGGCAGGATTCGAAAATGTAAAGATCATCCTCTCTAGTGGCTTTGGAAAAGCAGAGAAGGTTAAAGCTTTTGTTCAAGCAGAGGAGCTGCTTGGAGTAAGATTGTTTGATGCACTTCTTGCTGGGGAGGTATGGAATGGAGGTCGAATTGCTACTATGGATCTTGTTGCTGTTGGCGAGTCAGCTCAGGACTTAAAGCCGATGTCTAAAGTGGGCAGGCCTTATCGTCCAAATCCAAAATTACTAGAGGTAGATCCTACTGAAATTGTTTAGGATTTTGAATAAAGGTTGAGCTTCGGCTGGTATCTTAAGATGCTAACTTTCTGTAAAATACACAGAGAAAGAAGGTAATTTTATGCCAGCCGTTGCACCACACCTTAAATTAGATAATCCAATAGCGTCGCAGCTTGTTACTCTGGACGGTCCAACTATCCAACATAGACAGGCAGAATTATTCAACGCAAATGATCCTCGTAATGTAAGTAGTGTAAAAGTAACTACAGATGAGGGGCCCACTTATAATGCAGGTGTTAGAAATTTTCACGTTACTCTATGTAGAGATGATCAACCCTGCACATTTGAAGAGCATTCAATAGAATTTCGTCCTAATCAAGATGTTTTAGATCTTCTCCTCGTTATGGAAGTAAACGGAAAGACTCATTTCGGTCTTACTGAATCATTCCGTCCTGTCTTAGCAACTCGCTCAGATAAAGAGAATCACGAAACTAAAGATGGAATGGTGCTTTCTTTAGCTGGTGGATATCTAAATTCTGGTGTTGGCTTAGATAGTATTAACCGCACCGCGGCCAGACTAGTCTCGAACAAGCTTGGGCTAACTGAACACTGCGGAGAGATATTATCTTTAGGTGGCCCATCATTTCCTAATCCTCGAGCATCAACAGAACTTGCTCGGCCTGTCGCCATGTATCTAGATCCGGAGATAGGAACTGAATCAAAAGTTTGCTACGGAAATGGATTACAAGCGACTCAAATAACTCATTGGCTAACACTAGAACAAATTCTCGATAAATTTACCTCCGGAGAGATCAAGGATCTAAGAGCTATTGATGCTGTTTTACGGCATATTCGGATAAATACAGAGACCAACTCACTGCCATCGATGCAAGATGTTATTCCAAAACCAGACGAAACATTACATCTAACACTCGCTACTGAACGCCGAATTCTGACAGCTGAGGATGTTCGCAGGTTATTAGCAGACCCTGCAAAGCTAGCACGTAATATTAGCCAGATTAAATTAGAAGAAACATCTAGTAATCAATCTGATTATCTCCTTGCGCAGCGTGCCCTAACTCAGATCTCTCGCTTGGGCGGTTCTCAAGAAGAGATTAAGATCGATGTTATTTCACATCCGACTAAACCAGATTCATTTGATGTGACATCTTATTTTGTTCATAAAGGTCAGCCATATCTAGTAATTCGTGATGCGGATCGACCTGCAATTGCAGCGCGAGAATTAGCAGAACATCCAATTTACTCTCCTTATCCAGCAACACATTTTGAAGCGATTGGCGGTACGATAGAAAGAGGACTAGATCTAAATCAACAGAAAGCAATTGCTCTAAAATATGTAGAAAATAACTTCGGAATATCACCCAATAGTGATCTAAAGAAGATTGGTGTTGGTTATCCATCTCCAGGATTTAATGCAGAGTTAGAAACTCATTTTATGCTCGCTATAGATCCAAACAAAACTGCCTTAACAGCCGATAGCTCGGTTCATTTTATCTCCTTAAAAGATGCCTTTGAACTAATCGATGAAGGATTAATT
>CAZTER010000340.1:0-3153 GCA_964612045.1 uncultured Bdellovibrionales bacterium | reverse complement strand
ATTGTTATAGAAGGTGCCCCTTTCAAAATTAGAGCAGCATTCTTTGATATCGATGGCACTATTGTCGGTAAAAATCATGAAATTTCTCTTAGGACAAAGTCTGCTATAAAAAATCTGAAGGAGCTCGGCGTAATACTTGGGTTTGCTACTGGAAGAGGAAGCTTTGCGACAGTAAAACTTGGAGAAGAGCTAGGAATAACTGGCCCATCTATGTTTTTTGCTGGCTCTCTCATTCTGAAAGGCAGCGAGACATTATATCAGGTAGAGCTAAGCAACTTAGCTATCGATGCTCTTATAAGACTCTCTAATGAGCATAAATATCATATAGAACTCTACACAAAGAGTGATTTTTACGCAGAGAGATCGAACTCAATGTTGGATATCCACCAACAGTATTCATCGCAACCAGCAAAGATATCGCCATTCAAAACTATCATTGAGAATAGTAATGCTGTCGATGGGTCACCAATTATAAAATCAGTGATTATGGCTGAGAGAGGAGAAAATGAAGACCAACTAAAAAAACTCCTTTCCGAAGTAGATGGCATATCTGTTACTTACAGTTACGGAGCAGCTCATCCTGATATAGTTTTCGCTAACATCGTAGATAGCAAAGCTACTAGAGAAGCAGCATTTAACGAACTATGTAAAATTCTGCAATGCAGTGCAGCTGAGATTGCTACATTTGGAGATGCTGAAGCAGACTGTGCTTTCCTAAGAATGGCGAAGTTTGGTTTTGCTACTGATAATGCAGTGCAAGCGGCGAAAGACTCCGCCTCATATGTCACTACCTCTGTTGATAGCGGTGGTGTTGGATTAGCAATTGAGAGATTCTTTTTATAGGTAATATAAAAACAAAAGCCCTTGAGTATTTAAGATCACTCAAGAGCTTTTGTTTTATAGTTTTAACCAGCACTTCTATATAAAAGTACTATTTAAGAGCACTATCTAAAAATTAATTAGATAGCTTATTGATTGCAGTCTATAACCTCGCCACCAACAAACCTGATGCTTGGTGGAAGATCAGTACTTGATGGTGTAGAACTTCCTCTACTACCAAATGATGTAATAGAAGGATCCGCAACCTGAGCTGGAACAGCAGGAAGCGTCATGTCCTCCCATGGAGATCCATAAGCACAAACATCAACAACACCAGCAGCAGTCTCAACAACAACAGGAAAATCTGTACGAGCAGGAGCAAGCGTAGACATAGAAACTCCGAAAAATAGATACAACGATTTGCTTAATTAATCTTTTCGCCGAATAAGTGGCGATAAATTGAATCGGACAGGATAAGTTTAGTGTCGAGGGAAGGTATCAGAAAAATTCACCTTAAGCAATTCTAACAATCTTCTCACACCCCACGAATTACCCATCAAACAGGCATTTGAATGGCCAAAAATAACTCTATTATTTCCATGGGTTAACAATGGCTGTAAACCCCGTACTTAGTATTGAGGGATGCTGTTTTGTTGGGTATAAAGGGGCGCTATGAAAAAACCACTTATTGCAATTGTAAACTCCAGCACATTCGGAAAACATTTCTCTGATCACATAGAAACATTAAAAAGCTTTGCAGATTTAAAGAGAGTTGATGTTCCCATCACAGTTTCAAATGAAGAGTTAATATCTCAACTCCAAGGTGTTAACGGCATTATTGCCAGCGTTACACCAAAATTTCCTCGTCCTGTCTTGGAAGCTCTTACAGATTTGGTTCTTTTAGTTAGACATGGAATTGGATGTGACAATGTAGATCTTGAAGCCGCTACTGAACTTGGAATTCTTGTCTCACGTGTCCAGGGAATAGTTGAGAGAAATGCAGTATCGGAACATGCCATCAGCCTTTTAATGTCTGCAGCACGATATATTCCAAATGGATGTCAGTCAGTAAGAAATAGCGCTTGGTCTGACAGAGGACATTATATCGGATTAGAACTTGGATCTAAAACAATCGGAATTATAGGACTAGGAAATATCGGATCTAAGTCTTCTGAGATTCTATCACGAGGATTTAATGCCAGAGTGCTAGCCTGTGATCCTTACATCACAGATCAAAGATTCAAAGAGTTTGGCGCGATAAAATCAGATCTTGAGCCTCTATTAAGGGAATCTGACGCTGTGCTATTCCACTGCCCTCTTACACCAGAAACAGAGCGAATGATCGGCAAGTCTCGCTTTAGTATGATGAAACGTGGCGCGATCTTGGTTAATACATGCCGTGGAGAGCTAATTGATGAAGATGCTCTAGTTGAAGCATTGAAATCGAAACAGCTTGGTTACTACGCGACAGATGTTGTTGAAAAAGAACCAATTGATGGCAACCACCGCTTAGCTAAATTAGATAATGTTATTATTACCCCGCATCTTGGAGGTTATACTTGGGAATCTCTAAGAGGAATGGGACAAACCGGCGTGGATGATTCTGTTAATGTCTTTCAGAAAAAATTACTACCTGGACAATTAGCAAATGAACAGGTGTTAGATAGGGAGTATCGCAGATGGAGTTAGTGCTTTCGATCGATGTTGGAACTACCAACTTAAAGGTAGGAGTTGTAAACGGCTCTGGAGAACTCCTCATCCTTCGCAAAGCACCCATCCCGACTCATTCATCAGAACAAGGCGCAGCAGAGCACGATCCTCAAGAGCTTCTCAGACTCCTTACAGATCTATCCCGCGATGTAGTAAGTAAATTTAAAAATAAGATCGGATATGTAGCTCTCTCAACATATCACTTCGGTTTAATGATGGTGGATCAGGAGATGAAGCCACTAACCGGAATGACAATTTTAACCGACATAAGAGCTCAACAAACCTTTTCAAAATTTCTTGAGGCTTATGAACCTAACTCTCTCTACGAGAGGACTGGCTGCCCTTCCCTCGGACAATATGTGCTGCCTAGATTGTTTTACTTTGCACAGAAGAAACCAGAGCTATTAAAAAGTGCCTCTTACTTTATGGGATGCAAAGATTTTTTAATCCACTCATTCACTGGCGAATTTCTAACTGAGATGAGTATTGCAACAGCAACTCAGCTATTTAATATCTCAACCTGCGACTGGGATGATGGATTATTGGCTTCTCTAGGCTTATCTAGATCTCAGTTTCCCAAAATTGTTGATGGAATGAAGCTCTTACTTCCTATCAGGAAAGATC
>CAZTER010000339.1:0-3155 GCA_964612045.1 uncultured Bdellovibrionales bacterium | reverse complement strand
CTTTGGAGATGTCAGAGATGAGCGAGTCATCAAGAATGCTATCAAAGATGTGGATGTTATTATTCCACTAGCCGCGATAGTTGGAGCACCAGCTTGTGACCGCGATCCATGGATGACTAAGAGTGTTAATTTTGATGCAATTGCACTTATTAACAAACTACGATCACCTTCTCAACTAATGATCTATCCAACTACTAATAGTGGTTATGGCACTAAGTCAGGTGCAGTACATTGCACAGAAGATTCTCCCCTTGAGCCGATCTCATTATACGGTCAAACCAAGGTAGACGCAGAAGCACTCGTTCTTGACTCACCTAACTCTTTAACATTCAGATTGGCAACTGTATTCGGTCTATCGCCAAGAATGAGAATAGACCTTCTAGTAAATCACTTTACCTACATGGCTGTAACTGAGGGTTACCTTGTAATTTTTGAAAAGGACTTTAAGCGAAATTTTGTACATATTCGTGATGTCGCAGATTGCTTCCTGCATTCAATCGCAAACTCGCAAAAGATGCTTGGAAAGCCATATAACGTCGGACTTGATGCAGCAAATATATCTAAAGAGGAACTCGCACTTAAGATTAAGGAGTATGTTCCTGGATTCTTCATTCACTTTGCTGAAGTAGGTAGCGATCCAGATAAACGTAACTATGTAGTTTCCAATCAAAGATTACGAGAAACCGGTTTTGAAGCTAAGCGTTCACTTGATGATGGTATCCGAGAGCTTCTCAAGGGTTATCAAATGTTAAAACGAAATCCATTGAGGAATGTCTGATGGAAACGAAGATCTATACAATAGATTCCTCCGTAACAGCAGTTGTTTTAACTGGAGGATTAGGTACTAGACTTCGTTCTGTTGTTGCAGATCGCCCTAAAACAATGGCACTTGTCGCAGGGAAACCATTCCTAAGTTACATTCTAGATCAGTTAATTGAAGCTAATGTATCAACCTGTAAATTATGTACTGGATACATGGCTGAGCACGTACAGGAACACTTCAAAGACAGCTACAAAGAGTTAAAGATCTCATATTCCATTGAACAAGCACTTCTCGGAACAGGAGGGGCAGTTCGCTTTGCTCTTAAGAGTATCTCAAGTGAATTTGTCCTCGTTATGAATGGAGATTCGTACTGCGAATGTAACTTAGCTGAATTTTGGAAAGAGCATATTAAAAGTGGATCTCTAGCCAGTATGGTTGTTACAGAGGTTCCTGATACGCGCCGATATGGTCGAGTAAATATTGATAGTGTTGGATCAATTACAAGCTTCGAGGAAAAGGGAGCTGCTTCTGGATCTGGTTTCATAAATGCCGGGATATATCTTCTACATAGATCTCTGATTGAAGAGTTTCCAGCAGGAAGACAATTATCACTGGAGCGTGACCTATTTCCTAAATTAACAGATGGTCGCTTACATGCATTTAACAAAACATCGAAGTTTTTTATCGATATCGGAACACCAGAATCTTTTCAGATCGCCAACAAACTCTTCTCTGAACGAAGAGATTTTACAATGGAGGGATAAATGATCGTTTCACGTACACCTTATCGTCTCTCACTCTTCGGAGGTGGAACAGATTTTCCAGCTTGGTATCACCGTCATGGTGGATCAGTAATTGCGACCACAATTGATAAGTATTGTTACCTGATCTGTAGATATCTTCCTCCATTCTTTGAACATAAATATAGAATTGTTTGGTCAAAGATTGAACTATGTAAAAAGCTAGAAGAGATTGAGCATCCTGCAGTTCGAGCAGTATTAGAGCACTTAGAGATAGATCGAGGAGTAGAGATAACTACTGTAGGAGATCTTCCTGCAAGAAGTGGCATGGGAACTAGCTCAGCCTTTACTGTTGGATTACTAAATGCCTGCTATGGCATGAAAGGTAGAATGATCTCGAAACATGATCTTGCTATGGAAGCAGTTCATATTGAGCAGAATATTCTTAAAGAATCAGTCGGATCTCAAGATCAAGTTTCAGCAGCATATGGTGGTTTTAATAGGATTGATTTCCATACGAATGGAGAGATTAACGTCACTCCAATTACACTGTCTCGTTCTCGCATCAACGAACTTAATAGCCATCTTATGTTGTTCTATACCGGCATTAAGAGAACTTCGTCTCTAGTTCAAGAGAAATTTGTACAGGACATGAACGCAAAAAAGAGACAATTAAGAATAATGCGTGATCTTGTAGATGAAAGTATCGCCATTCTTAATAGCAATCAAAGTATCACTCAGTTCGGAGACCTTCTTTACGAAGCATGGGATGTAAAGCGAACCTTCAGCGCTGCCGTTTCAAATCCAGACGTTGATTCAATGCACCGTTTGGCGATGGAAGCAGGTGCTATGGGAGGAAAAATTACCGGTGCAGGTGGGGGAGGGTTCATGCTTCTATTCGTTCCACCTGAAAAACAAGGTGCCGTTAGGGATGCACTTAAAGACTATGTCCATGTCCCATTTAACTTTGATTTTAGCGGAAGCCAGATTGTGTACGCTAAAGAAGAACAGGACTACAGCGAATCCGATATTACTCATATAATGCCGAGCAGCGGTATTCGAGAATTTCGGGAGCTTATTAAGTAATGATCTGTAGAATATGCGATTCAAATGATCTAACTCCGGTGTTAGATCTAGGGGACCAACCTTGGGCAAATAATTTTCTTAAACAAGAACAGTGTGGCAAAGAGCCCGCTTATCCATTACGACTAGAGTTTTGTTCAAATTGTAGCTGTGTTCAATTAGATTATACCGTACCAAAAGAGGTTATGTTCTCTGATCACACCTATGTTTCAGGAACAACAAAAACTCTGGCAAATCACTTTCTTGAAACAGCAAAATACGTCGACTCGCTCTTTACTAAGGAACGCAAACAGAAAGCTATTCTCGATATCGGCTCTAATGACGGTACCCAATTGAAGCAGTATCAATCCCTTGGATTTGATGTGCTCGGAGTAGAATCTTGTCGCAAGATAGGAGAGATGGCGATTGCTTCTGGAGTTCCAACAGAGATCGACTTCTTTAATGAAGAGTCGGTAAATAGGATCGGTAGAAAATTTGATATAATTAATGCTTCTGGGGTCTTTTTTCACTTAGAAGAGCTGCATTCAGCAACAAAGGGTGTCAAAGCTGGACTAGCAGAGGACGGTGTA
>CAZTER010000338.1:0-3169 GCA_964612045.1 uncultured Bdellovibrionales bacterium | reverse complement strand
ACATATTGGTGGTCGAATAACTTCTAAGAGGATCTCTACTCTACTAGCTACAAATTCAGAGAGAAAAATACTAAGCATCTCAGATCCTCTCGTTCGATTTAATCCAGCAGGTGGAATTACTGAGTGGCTTTACCAGGATCTAGAACTCCTATCCAAGGAAAACTTAGAGATACAAACAAACGACTCTAAGATTTTAGATCTACTAAAGAGAAGAAACTCTAAAGTCTCACAGGTACTACAAAAACGGTTCTCTAACGCAGAATTACCACTATCAGAGCCAGAAACTTTAAGAATTATCTCAAAAGAAGTACCGGACTCTCATCTTCTTTTTATCGGAAATAGTATGCCGATAAGAGATCTGGAGATCTATTCTCCAACTCGAAACAAATCCCCCTTAATTATTGGCAACAGAGGAGCAAGCGGAATTGATGGGCTGCTGGCTACAGCCTTTGGTGCTTCAAGAGCATTTAAAAAAGGGACAACTGTAGTGCTTGGAGATCTCTCTTTACTGCACGACATCAACTCACTCTCACTAGCTCGTCGATCAGAAACCCCGTTCATTATAATCGTTATAAATAACAATGGTGGAGGGATATTCTCCTTACTACCAAGTGCTGGAATATCTAACTTTGATAAACTATTTGGCACACCACACGATTTAAACTTCGAAGGATTCTCTCACTCGTACGGGATAACGCATTGTTATGCTCATACAGCAGAAGAGTTACAAAGCAAATATAGAGAGCTTATCTCGAAACATAACTGCGCTATCATTGAGGTAACAACAAACCGAGAGGACAATGCTCGTTTACACAGAGAGATAAACTCTGAGATTACCTCAATACTAGAGTAGAAATGGCAAAGGTATTCAAACACTCCAGCCAAGGGAAAGAACCACTCCTACTAATTCATGGATTCCTCGGATCTCACGAAGATTGGGAGCTAATGCTTGAGGGACTCTCAAATAGATTTGCTGTTTCAAGTATAGATCTTCCATCTCACGGTATATCTTCACCAATATCTCCCAAAATTAACTCTTTCGATGATCTAATAGAGGAAGTTTACCTAAATATCCGCCAAGAATTTACTGGTGGAATTGGGGTTGGATATTCATTAGGAGGACGAATCCTTTTAGGACTACAACACAAAGCGCCAGAACTTTTCTCAGAACTTGTTTTAATATCTAGTTCTCCAGGAATTAAAAGTGAAGAAGATCGAATTGCTCGAAAACAATCAGACCTTTGTTGGATAGAAAAAATTCTCAATCTACCGCCTGAAGACTTCTTTACAGAGTGGTATAGACAACCAATCTTCTCATCAGAGCATTGGAGTGAAGACCTTAGATCTTTGATCTTTAATAGAAGAAAGATCTCTAATCGGGAATCCTTATCAAAGATGTTGGAGATATGTTCTCCAAGTTCTATGCCAAACTACTGGAGTGAGATTCAAAAGCTAGGCTCAAAGCTGACCTATATATGTGGTCAAAGAGATCAAAAGTACCTGAAGCTATCAGAAGAGATCTCCCTAACAAACTCAGAGGCTCACTGCCATGTAGTAGAGAAGAGTGGTCACCTTCTCCCACTGGAAGCTCCTCAACAGCTAGCTGCCATTCTAGAAACTATTGGAAAGTACCGATAATAGACCGAAATCTCTACAGGACGTCGTAATCTCCTAGGTAACTTTTTGACGACCAAATCGGCTCGTGCTATTCCAGCAACACTATGAGTAAATTCCCTTGGAAATTAGCAGAAAATTTTGAAGATATCCGTTACGAAAAATATGACGGTATCGCTAAAATCACCATCAATCGCCCTGAGGTACGCAATGCCTTTAGGCCACTAACCGTAAGTGAGATGTCGAAAGCATTGGGTGATGCTCGAGAGGATGACTCAATCGGTGTAATTATTCTTACAGGCGAAGGCCCAGATGCTTTCTGTTCAGGCGGAGATCAAAAGATACGTGGAGATGCCGGCTACAAAGATCATCACGGCAAGCACCGTTTAAATGTTCTTGATCTACAAAGAGAGATCAGAACCTGTCCGAAACCTGTGATCGCTATGGTTGCTGGCTATGCAATCGGCGGAGGACATGTACTTCATGTCGTTTGCGATCTAACGATTGCGGCAGATAATGCGATATTTGGACAGACAGGTCCAAAAGTTGGATCATTTGATGGCGGATTTGGATCCTCATACCTAGCTAGAGTTGTTGGACAAAAAAAAGCTAGAGAGATCTGGTTCCTCTGTCGGCAGTATAATGCACAACAGGCCCTTGATATGGGATTAGTTAATGCGGTTGTTCCTCTTGATAAACTAGAGGAAGAAACAGTTACTTGGTGCAAAGAGATCTTAGATAAGTCACCACTTGCAATAAGATGTTTAAAATCAGCACTAAATGCCGACTGTGATGGTCAAAGCGGTCTTCAGGAATTAGCTGGTAATGCTACTCTCTTGTACTACATGACTGAGGAAGCTCAGGAAGGTCGCGACGCTTTTGTTCAAAAACGTAGACCTAATTTCTCTAAGTTTCCAAAGAGGCCTTAAGCAAGGATGACATTAATTAAAAATGACACCGTTTAAGATCTGGCTTTCTGCAGCACGACCAAAGACATGGGGAGCTTCAATAGCTCCGGTCTTATTAGGTGCAGCGTTAGCCTATCGCAACGGATCTTTTGAAATAATAACATCCATCATCATCCTTATTACTGCTCTTCTTATTCAGATCGGCACTAACTATTGCAATGATTATTGTGACTTTAAAAAGGGAGCTGACAAAGAGCGTGTCGGGCCAGTAAGGGCAACTCAGGCTGGCTTAGTTTCTCCTAAGCAGATGAAGTTGGCGACTCTCTTTGTATTCTCCCTAGCACTACTACTAGGAATTTATTTAGTCTCGATTGGTGGAATACCGATCTTATTAATCGGCATTTTATCGCTCATCTTTGGTACTTTATATACAGCTGGTCCATATCCATTAGCTTACATCGGACTGGGAGAGCTTTTTGTTCTAGTTTTCTTTGGACCTGTAGCAGTCGGCGGAACATACCTACTCAATACAGGACACTTTAATCCACAAACTATTACACTAGGACTTATACCGGGATTTCTATCAGTTGGAATTTTAGTGGTTAACAACTTACGTGATTATCACACCGATCTAAAAGCAGAAAAAA
>CAZTER010000337.1:0-3170 GCA_964612045.1 uncultured Bdellovibrionales bacterium | reverse complement strand
TAACTACTCCATTGATCCAAGTGGTGTATTCAATGGTGATGTAGGCACGATTCACCGGATTAATCGCCAAGCTCGTTATGAAGAAGTCGAGTTGTGGGATGGAAGGCTAATTAAATACTCCGAGGGCGAGGTTCACCAACTAGGATTAGCATACGCACTAACCGTTCACCGCTCTCAAGGATCTGAGATTCCATGTGTAGTTCTGGCACTTCACGACTCCCATTTTGCTCTATTAGAGAGGCAACTTGTTTATACGGGGATTACGCGAGCTAAGAAGTTATTAATTGTCGTCGGCTCGCGGAAAGCCTTACACATTGCGAGTAAGCGCGCCCGCACAGCTCAACGACTTACTTGGTTACCTAATCGCGTTCGCGATATCCTGGTAGATAGAACATGACCAAATAGCAATGCTTCGCTCAAAGCAAAGATCAAAATATAAGAGCATTACTATATTATGGAGCGGGGACTTTAGTCCCCGGAGTACGGTCGCTCGCGTAAGATCTGTTTAAATTTAGTTTATTAATAGAAGTGCCTCTCTAGTCTTTAAAGAATAAAGAGAAAATTTATCTCCTTTTATTTTTGCCTCTGTAGTAGGCGAATAGATGTGATACGGGGACTAAAGTCCCCGCTCCTTATTTCTCGCTATGTTACTAAGATTTATGTCTGGGACACCAGTAAGCGCCCGCACAGCTCAACGACTTACTTGGTTACCTAATCGCGTTCGCGATATCCTGGTAGATAGAACATGACCAAATAGCAATGCTTCGCTCAAAGCAAAGATCAAAATATAAGAGCATTACTATATTATGGAGCGGGGACTTTAGTCCCCGGAGTACGGTCGCTCGCGTAAGATCTGTTTAAATTTAGTTTATTAATAGAAGTGCCTCTCTAGTCTTTAAAGAATAAAGAGAAAATTTATCTCCTTTTATTTTTGCCTCTGTAGTAGGCGAACAGATGTGATACGGGGACTAAAGTCCCCGCTCCTTATTTTGTTCTATCTCTTGCTAATATTTATGCCTGGAATTGCTAGCAAAATACCCTTCTTTCTACTGTTTCTCTTCCTGTCTAATTGGATCTAAAGCAAAGACTGTAATCTTTGGATTATGGAATCCATACGTACCACTTGGAGATTCGAATTGAGCTACGATTGGCAGCTTATCAAAGATATCCCTGAATACCTGACGTAATATGGCATGCGGATGAGGTTGCGTAAGATAACGGTCGTACCATAGCGATGATAAAACCAGATACTTAAACTCACTTCTTCTTAATTGATGAATCTGCAACGCCTCTAGAATTGTAGCACGTGGTATATAAGTAATATCAAATGCTCGATCTAAGAATGGAGGAGCATATGGACGCCAATCTAATCCGACCTTTGATCCATGCGGAAGATTTGCTTCCATCCAGTTTGTTGCCTGCCATCTAGTATCATTATGAATATCACTTAACAGATCAACGGAACGTTTCGCTGGGCTTATGAAGCATAAAGCTCCTAAGGTCAATGATATAAGATGAGATGACTTAACTCTGATTCCACGAAGAAACTCTACTAATGCTATAGAGAGGAAAGGCAAACACGGAACTACATATCTCTCTGGTTGTGGCTCTGGCTTAGCCTTAACCCATTCAGCTGGAAGATAATAAAGGAGAACTAACGCAACGAGATAAAGGTCACTCATCTTACGTCGGTACAATAGGAACCCAAGTGCTGCGACAGAAACCAGAGAAGAGAGTAATCCCATTCCTGGTAGTAAACTTCTCCAGTAATGGTACATCCATAGTTGAGACCACGGATCGATAGTAACTGTATGTCCACGACTCATGTGATTTGCTTCTGACTGGAAATCACGCAGGAACTTATCTGGAGTTATAATCGCATACGGAGTTGTTATACAGAAAGCGATCGGCATTAAAGCTATTCCGCACAACGCCCAAACTGTGAACTGTCTATCTGGGACTAATTTTCCAGAGCGTAACCATGGTGCTGCAGCAACGATACATAGAGATAACATCCCCGTATATTTTGTGCCCGCAGCGAAACCAGCAGCTACTCCAGCCAACAAAAGGATCCATCCCCTATCACGTCTAACACTCTTTAATACTAAAGCAGTCGCAAGGAGTGCCCAGAATGTTAAGAGCGCATCCTCTTTCATATAACGGCTACATGTCACATGCAGTGGAAGGAATGAAAATATCAATGCAGAGAAGACACCTACATTCCAAGTAAATAACTGCCTTCCGATAACAGCGACTAAATAGATAGATAAAGAACCAGCTAATGCACTAACCAATCGTCCAGAGAGGAAAGCTGTATCACGGAAAGAACCTTCGACTCCTAAAACGTCAGGCCCGATCCAATGAAGTACTGTATTAACAGCATAAGAAGAGTACAAAAGCAGTGAAGGATGTAGGAAATAAACCGGATTTAAAGTTCCGCTCTCTACCATCCTCATTATAGCGTTGACCTTAGGAACCTCATCAGGATGGAAATGCGCTGGCAATCCGAATGTAACACCTGAGAAACGAATAAATGTACCGATAGCAACAACAGCTAAAACAACAGAAGTTTTAAATGGAGCTGAGAGCTCTTCGTGTAACCAATTTGGTTTTGTTAAAGACCCTCCAAAGCTTTTGAATACTCGGAAAGATCTGGCAACAATCGCACCAACAACTAAAGCACAGAGAAATACCCATAGATGCCAAGCTGAGGAGATTGAGACTGTCTCTCCACTTCTTAGAATTAACAAAGAGAATAATGGGACAGATAAAGAGAGTGCTCCGCCATATATATCAATAGAGAAGATCAACACTGCTAAGGAGAGAAGGATAATACATCCAGCGACGAAGAGGATCACGGAATGATCAACAAGCGGAACTCCGACTGGCGATGTGACCTTTGCATACTTAATCTTAACACCGAGAGGCCTTGAATCTTCCTCGCTAGCATTAAAAGGATTGGCGAACTTGAATCCGACATCAACTGGATAACAGTTAGCTTTAAGAGGAACTATATAAGTAGCATCACCACTTGGTGATGAAACCATTGTCTTAAGACGTGTCTCTCCGCAAACAGCTACCTCTAAATCTGCTGCCCCTTTTCCTGATGGCCGCCAAGGGTCAAGGACTAACTCAAGATCATTTCCACGATTCATCAAGCCACGAAGAGA
>CAZTER010000336.1:0-3174 GCA_964612045.1 uncultured Bdellovibrionales bacterium | reverse complement strand
CGATGTATTCGTCCGATGAAAGATGGTGTTATCGCCGATTTTGAAAATACCGCCGTCATGATCCAGGACATGATCTGTAGAGTAAAGCGCAAGTTTTCCTTGCGACGACCTACTATTGTTATTGGTGTTCCTTCAGGAATAACACAGGTAGAAAAACGTGCTGTAATTGATGCTGCAATATGCAGCGGAGCTGGCTCTGTTCATCTCCTTGAAGAGTCAATGGCAGCAGCTATAGGCGCTGGCTTACCCGTTGATAAACCAGTTGCCAGTATGATCGTTGATATCGGTGGCGGCACTACCGAAGTCGCAATCTTAAGCATGAACAGCACGCTATATTCTCACTCTATAAGAGTTGCTGGAGATGAGATGGATGAGGCAATTCAACGTTATCTCAGAAAAGAGTATGGCTTGCAGATCGGAATATTCGAAGCTGAACGTGTAAAGTTTATGGTAGGATCTGCTCTCCCCCTTGGGAAACCAAGAAAAGTTGGAGTCTGTGGCCGAGACCTTTCAAACGGGATTCCAAGACAGGTAGATGTTGGCGACGATGAGATTCGTGAGGTGCTTCAAGAGCCTGTTGGAGTAATCGTTTCTTCTGTCATAACAGCTCTTGAGCAAACAAGTCCCGAGATAGCACACGATATTGTTTCCAGAGGAGTTTGGATGGCTGGAGGAGGCTCGCTACTCCGTGGACTCTCAGAACGTTTAGAGAGAGAAACAGGTATTAGATTTCAACGAGCGACGGATCCATTAAGTTGTGTAGTTCGTGGAGTCGGTGTTGTTTTAGATAACTTGCGCTTAATGAAACCTCTCTGCATCTCGCAGTAACACTAAGCTCAAGTATCTAACAGAGTTGAATCAAATTTATAGGACAAAAGTGGGACACAATCTTTTCTTCCCTGTATTGTGGGGTGTTGCATTAATCTTTCAAGGCTTAGGCCACGATTCAGTTTTCATAAATCTAGCTAGAGGCAAGATAGGTTGGATTACTGCGACAGATATCTCTTTAATTATTTCAGGTTGTTTTTTATTCTTACAACCCTTAAAAAAAATCAGTTGGTTGCTAGCGCTGCTAAGTTCTATTCTCGCATTCACAGTGGCGCTTCCATATCCTCCGAATAATAGGATTTTATCCCTCATTATTACTATTACCTTTGCAGCTCCAGTAATTTTATCAAGAAAGAAGGTCTCAAATAGTTCAACGATTCCAACTTTTGGAGATTTCTCATCAGAACCAGAGCTAAGAGCTTTTGCAATCGGTCGAGTAGCCTGTCAAGCAATTGCTATACTTATCTATATATTTGCAGCTGTAGCAAAGATAAACAGTGACTTTATCTGGGGAGATTTCAGCTGCGCAAAAGATCTAGCAACCAGAATATTCCCTCGCTTGGGATGGCCACTACTGCCAACAGAAACACTTGCAATTGGAGCAATCGGAATTGAGCTTTTGATTCCTTTCGGATTAATGTTTCGTCGAACTCAGCATATAACTGCAGTTATTGGATTGATATTTCATATATTCCTAACGATCGATAGCAATCATCGCTATTATAATTTTTCTGCCGTTATGATTGCCCTTCTCTCTCTCTTCCTCCGTGGTGGATTTATGCCAAACATAGGGTCCTTTCTTATAAAGGCAACTACCCTAACCATGGTTTCTGCCCTTTTCTTCCTCAATCTATGGGCTCCACATTTAGCGATCGGTCTATATCTAACTAGGGAGATCCTCTGGTTTATTATCTGCTTAGCTATTTTTAGTTCAGCGATTAAAGAATCAAACCTAGAGCAGAATCAGATCGGAATATCCATCCCTCCACTTAGAAAGAATCTTTTAGGACTCTGTATGATAACAATTGTTGTCCTAAATGGAATATCTCCTTATCTTGGAATCAAGACATATGGTTCATGGGACATGTATAGTAATTTAAAAATGGAAGGAAGAAAGAGTAATCACCTCTTTATTGACCGTCTTGCTGATATCTCTGGAACTAGTGAGCTTGCAGTAAATAAATCAACACGATCAATAAAGTTCAGTCGTATGTTCATTGAACCTGGAGAGGCTATTCCAATTCAGGTCATATCTAGTTTAGTTCTTGGCGGAAAGGAAAAGGAGGATATTGTCTTTTCCTATAGAGGAGCTACATATTCTTGCCCTAAAGATCGAGAACGATGTGACTTTTTGAAGGACCATAAGTACCCTAATAAACTTCTATTCTTTCGTCCAGTTGATGAACCAGGCCCTGTAAAATGTAACAATTAAACCTATTCCAGCATTCTATTAGGTGAGATATCTTTACAAGCACATGCTAACTCTAGATTAAACTAGTATCTGATTTCTCGGTTATGACAGAACCAAAACAAGAACGCACTATAACAATACCGAACGATGAAACGATTGCTGGTTACACCACAACTTATAACTGCGTACAGCGTAACTACCCACTACAAGCATGTGTGGAATCTCTCCTAGGCTTTTGCGATGAAGTTGCTATCGTTGATGCCGGCAGTGAAGATGGAACCATTGAATTAATATCAAAACTTGCCAAAAAAGATTCCAGAATTAAATGGAGTGTTGAACCGGTAGATTTTACCCATCCACGTTGGGCTATTCATATGGATGGTTTTTTAAAGGCAAAATCTCGTAAACTCTGTAGTGCTAGCTATTGTTGGCAAACAGATACAGATGAAGTTGTTCCCCCAGAAGATTATGCAGTTATTAGAAAACTCCCTGAAGCTTTCTCAACTTTTATACAGGAAAGACCTGTAATCTATCTGCCTATGGTAGAATTTTGGGGGTCTTTTGATCGTATCAGAGCTGACTTCTTCTCCTGGAAACCACGCTTTAGTCTAAACCATCCCGAAATTACTCATGGAATTCCGATACAATTTTCCGCCAGAGATCCATTTGGTAACGAATATCCAATACCCTTTGAATCAGACTCTTGTAACTACATCTGGCGCGACACAAAAGAATCAGTAAGGATGTTAATCCCATCAAATGTTAAGAGCATAGAGATGTCTCTAGAGGATTATGAGAAACATTTTGAAGATGCTCTTAACAAATTACCCTGTGTACTTCATGTTTCTTGGTTCAACTTAAAGAGAAAGATCGAACACTATCGTGAATTTTGGCCGAAGTTTCACGCTTCAATGTACTGCCTTCCAGATCCAGAC
>CAZTER010000335.1:0-3182 GCA_964612045.1 uncultured Bdellovibrionales bacterium | reverse complement strand
AATTGCTGATCGATAACTAGTTGAATTATCTAGCAAAATCTTTTTTATGCCACCGATTAGCTGTTTCAACTACAGTCTTTATATCAGAAAATTTAGGGGTCCAACCTAGAACAGATCTAATTTTAGTTGCTGCAGCAACTAGCATTGCCGGATCTCCAGCCCTACGAGACTCGACAGAATACTTAACTTCTTTCTGTGTTACAGATTGAACCTCTCGAATAATCTCTAGGACGGACAACCCATTTCCAGTTCCAATATTGAAAACATCACTTTGGTTTCCATTCAGAAGATACTCAAGTCCTAAGAGATGTGCAGAAGCTAAATCACAGACATGAATATAATCTCGAACGCATGTGCCGTCAGGAGTCGGATAATCGTTACCAAATATTGAAAGAGACCGCTTCCCGTAAGCTGCTGCTATTACATTTGGAATTAAATGTGTTTCTGGATCATGTCGCTCTCCGATCTTAGAATCAGGATCTGCTCCAGCAGCATTAAAATAACGAAAAGCTACACTCTTAATCCCGTAGGCACGATCATAATCACTTAACATTCTCTCAACGAAGAGCTTTGACCAACCGTAAGGATTAATAGGGGACTGAGGGCAATTTTCAGAGATAGGAACCTCTTTAGGGACTCCATACGTGGCGCAAGTCGAGGAGAATATAAAGTTCTTACATCCATGCTTTCGCATAGTTTGCAAAAGACTCTCTGTTTCACAAAAATTATTTTGATAATACTTGCCAGGGTCTGTAACTGATTCACCAACGAGTGCAAATGCAGCAAAATGCATCACGGCAATTGGATTATATCTCGAAAAAACTGGATCTAATTTTGTTTTATCTCCAGCATTACATTCAACTAAATCAACCCCCAATAATTTTGCTATATCGCGGTTGCCGGTTGAAAAATTATCAACAACAACTGGAGTATAACCAGAGGATTGTAATGCAAGCACCATATGGCTGCCGATATAACCAGCACCACCAACTACTAAGACCGTTTTCCCGAGCAAGAGTCGACTCCCAGATCTAATCTAAAAAAGCTGAATATTATTAAGTTCCATCAGGCATTAGTACTTACTAAATACTATCCCCATACCTCAAAGTGTCAATAGCAGAGGCGGAACTTCCTCTTCTTATTAGATAGTTTACTCAGATCAATGAGATTTACCTATGAAGAAGGCAGTATTATCCAACCTTATTGGCTTCTATTGTCGCATATATTCTTCTTACACCAGCGGAAGAAGCTTCTTCTCTGGTCACCTTGAATCCCTTTAAGACTCCAGTTTTCTCGACATGAGGACCACCACAGATCTCCTTAGAGAAGTCTCCGATTGTATAAACCTTAACATTCTCGGGATATCTCTCTCCAAAGAAAGCTAATGCGCCCTCATTAATTGCATCATTATAAGAGGTAACTTTATTAGATATTGAGAGATCTCTTCTGATCTGCTCATTAACTATCTCTTCAACTTTCTGAATTTCATCAGTTGTTACCTTCTGTGAATGAGAGAAATCAAATCTCAATCTTTCGGCTGTAATATTACTTCCCTTTTGCTGCACATGAACTCCGAGCACAGTACGCAAAGCCTGGTGTAGTAGGTGAGTAGCAGTATGTAAACGAACTACTTCATCTCCATGATCAGCGAGACCGCCTTTGAACATTCCCTTAGCTGCAGTTCTAGAGAGATCCTGATGTTTTTTGAACTCCTGTTCAAATTCATCTCGATTTATGACCTGGCCTCTCTCACGTGCAATTTCCTCGGTCATTTCCCATGGGAAGCCATATGTCTCAAACAACCTAAAGGCATTCTGCCCGTTAAGCTCTGGGATCTTTTCAATCTCTTTTAATCCTTTACCAACCATAGCTGTAAATTTCTTCTCTTCTGCTTGAAGAGATCCGATTACCTCAGCGCGCTTCTCAGCAGTAACAGGATAAGCATCTTGATACAGATCAAGCACAACTCCACCTAAGCGAGAAACGAATCCTTCTGCTACTCCCAAAATTCTAGCAAAACGAATTGAGCGTCGAATTAATCGACGAACAACGTATCCCTGAGTTTTATTTGATGGAAGGGCACCATCTGTCATTAGCATCGTAGCAGCTCTAATATGATCTGCGATGATTCTCATAGCACGTGTATCATCGTTGTTAGAGCTATAACTTTTTCCACAAGCCTGCTCGATGGCACTAATTAACGGCTTAATAATATCAATCGTAAAGATATCATTTGTATCTTCAGTAGCTGCGACTAGACGCTCTAATCCACCACCGAAATCAACATTCTTTTGCGCTAACTCCTGAAGCGAACCATCGCTCTGCTTCTGATACTGCATGAATACAGAGTTCCCGATCTCAACGAATCTTCCGCAATCACAGTTCGGATGACACTTTTCACCAAACGCTGGATCATGAGGAATATTCTGATACTCAAAGAAGATCTCACTATCTGGACCACCAGGCTCACCAGGAGGCATATTCTCTGGCTCTCCTGAACGAGACCACCAATTCTTACGAGCAGGGTAAGCAAAGATCCTTTCATTTTCTTTTGCCTCTATCCCAACACCTTTGAAGATCTCCTTCCATCTCTCAACAGAGAAAGTGTCCTTCTCAATAGGGCCATTTCCTTCGAACACAGAGACATATAATCGAGCTGGATCCAATCCAAGCTCTTTGGTTAAAAATTCGAACACCCAACCAAGTTGTTCATGCTTGAAATAATCACCAAGCGACCAGTTTCCTAACATTTCAAAGAAAGTTGTATGTCTGTTGTCGCCAACTTCTTCGATATCCTGAGATCGGAACGATTTTTGACTATCAACAAGACGTTTACCCTCTGGATGAACCTGTCCTAAGAGATATGGAACTAATGGTTGCATTCCTGATGAGGTAAAAAGAGTTGAAGGATCGTTCTCAGGGATAAGAGAAACTGATGGCAATGCGACATGCCCACGAGCCTGATAAAATTCTATAAATCGACGTCTAACTTCATTAGTTTTCATGATCTAAACCTAAGCGCAAATTATGTGAGAGGATAGTCTATCTGATGTTTGAGCCTCTTTGAAGAGGGGCAATTATCAAGATTTTTTGGGGCTATATACAGGCAGTTGTCCCCATAGGGCCCCATGTAAGGCTCTAAACGTTGCGGCAACAAGCCTATCTTGGATTAAGATCCCATA
>CAZTER010000334.1:0-3185 GCA_964612045.1 uncultured Bdellovibrionales bacterium | reverse complement strand
ATAAGCAACGCCAAAAGACCCCCCAGCACTTCCAAATTGCCCAAGGAATTGAAGAGCAAACCAGGCTCCCAAGACAATTATAGCTGGAAGATAAACGATTGAGCGAAATACTATTACCCGTACTGAGTTATTGGGGTGAAGTATTAGATATCCCCCTAAAATGCCAGCTATTGCGCCAGAGGCTCCTAGGTTTGGGATTAAACTAGCCGGATCGAGTAATATTTGAGCTGCACTCGCAGATAGTCCACAGATTAAGTAGAAGATAATGAATTTGATATGTCCAAGTCTATCTTCAATCTGATCTCCAAATATCATCAGGTACAACATATTTCCCAGAAGATGCATCCAAGATCCATGCATAAACATGGCGCTTATTAGTGTCAAATAGATGGGATCTGGTCCTGGAGAGTGAGGGATTACAACTCTCTCTCCTGATATATGAATAGATCTATCTTTAATTAGATCTATTCCATGAGTGATTTCATACGGAATAATACTATATCCAGTGGTAAATGATTCGCCGAGAGTTAACTGCTTAAACCAAATCCAACAGTTTAGTCCAAGTATAATCCATACAACTAACGGAAATTTACGAAGGCGAGAGTTATCGTCACCTATAGGTATAAACATATAGATCCTATCTTAGAGCCAGAGATGCAAAAGTTATCGTATCTATTATCGTTACTGCCGAAGCTAGTGTTGAACGATAGTCGAGTATCATCTTCTTCTAGATTATCTATATCTACTAAATGCTATATCTAGTTACCAGCTATCGTAGGTGTTTGTTGTCTCTGTCTGCTTGCACTTTCTGGCTTAACTCTACATACGAGAACTTCAGAATAGTGAGATTTATTTTCATCACTTCTCTTCGGATCACCGGCTCTTTGAGCAAGATAAGTTCTAAGTCCTGTCACAACAACTTCTCTCTCTTGTCCATATCTCCCTGTTGAGTTGGCATGGATCATATAAATTAAGGGTTGCCCATCTTTTCCGCATTTAACAGCACCTTTATCATCTCGTTCATACTTGACTATGCCAAGATGATAAACAGAGAAGTTTCCTTCAGCTTTTGAGTATTTATGTCCAACTAAAAGAACATCACCTTCTTTTAATTCAGTTCTACTGATCTTTTGCCCGGTTTTCTTATTGGTACAAACTAGATCACTTCCATTTTCTCCTAAGGTTACATGCGCATATGGTTGTAGATGATCGGATAATACTTTGTCGCCGCGATCTGTTCTGCCAGAAGCAAAGTGAGCACCTTTTTCACCTAAGTACTTCAGTACGAGAGTTAAGCAATCATACCTTGAATGATCTGCTCCTGGAGAGGTTCTGCAGAATGGAGCAGGGGTTTTATATGGAGTTCCGAGAACGTCTTTTTCAAATTCTGCTAATGTTGTGTGAGGTTTATTTCCTGGTTTTGTACCGCCTCCATTATCAGGATCTGTTTTAGGGGGCGGAGTAGCTAGTTTACGAATCTCTTCTCGGACCTTTCCAGGAAGCTTTATATCTTGTCCAATCGAGAGCTGATTAGGATTTCTCAATCCATTTAATTTTACTAGCTCAGCGACAGTAGTGCCGTGTCGTTTGGCGATACCAGAGAGAGTTTCGCCCCTCTTTACATCGTGGATTGCTGGCGCTGTTTCAGTTTTTCTTGGTTCAGTAACTCTAGTCATATTTAAATATCCGCAAAACCTATTAGCGTCATACTATAGGAACTACGAGATTATATGATAGAAAATAGTAATGTTATCGAATAGTTATTCTGAGAATTGGGACAATGCGCAGACCCTCTAATCTAATATCAGAGATCTGTCATATTTTGCTTCAGGTGTGTCGTTATATTTTGCTAGTTACCTAAATTTTATTCTTTGTCTCGATACGGAATTTATTAACTGCCTAATGATATTGAGAGATCTGAATATTCTCCAACATTTGAAACATTCTTAAAGCCATTTTCCTCTAAGATCCTCTTAGCAAACTCAGCTCTTCTTCCAGATCGACAGTAAAGTATGATCTCACGTTCAAGGTCGGATCCTAACTCAGCGAGTCTTTCTTGGAGTTGGTCGTAAGGTATGTTTAAAGCACCATCAACATGTCCACTAGAAAACTCATCAACGCTTCGTACGTCAATTACTAGAGCACCAGAATTTATCTTCTTTGATAGTTTTTGATTAGAGCCGTTCGACGATTGCGAGAAGCTTATCGAACAACCAGTAATAGTTAGCGATATTAGTATCGGGAGCAGGTAGGTTAGTTTCTTCATAGGGCTGAATTCTATCTGATATAATCGCTCAGTTCGAGTAGGAAAACTTAAAAACTTCCTTAAAATCAATTACGTTCAATTATCTTAAGAGAATCAAGAAATGGAGGAAGATTTGAAGCTAATAGAGTGTTTATAGTCTCAAGATCTGTTCCTGCCCACTTTAAAAAGGCTTTCAGAGCGGTCTTTGAGTATGGAATCACTCCTGTTCTCTCCGTAATTTCAACCATTGCTGGAGTTACAGCACTTAATTTACGAAATTCAATAATTCCAGCAGTCTTAAATGAAAATTGAATGATTTCTTGCGTTGTGCTGAAAGTAGATTGCGGCAAGGATCCTTGTGCCAGTGTGACATCATGCGCTGCTTTACAGCTTGTTCCGATCATATCTCCTCCACTAGTTATCCATAATTGTTATGGGAGAGTGCGCTCTTAGCGTAGCACAACTGTTTCTAAAGAGCTGACCCCCCAAAAAAATAAGAGATCTCACTTAGCACTTATATCCATTATAAAGTGGTATTTTCCCTTTGATTTTTAAAGGCTATCTCCTCCCTAAGTAGAAACAAGAAGATGAGGTGTACACCAAGGCTGCCAAATATATGCCATAAGAAATGAGTGCCCATAGGCAATAGAGCTAACTTATCAAGCTGTCTAAATGTTAAGGCTATCATTAGAAATAGAAAGGATGAGAGTAAGGGGATAGCTAAGAATTTTGATCGATGAGCTAACCATCCAGCGGGAATAATAACTGTTAAAGCCAAACCTAGATATCCCATCGCAATTCGTAATGGTTTATCTAAAGCAAGAAATCTAAGGAATGCTGGAATGCCGGTTACAGAGATAGCAACTAGAAGTGATGCATATAGTAGTTTGCCGGTTATTCGTCGCCATAAGTGAAGACTGATTGCGATAGCAATTAGAAA
>CAZTER010000333.1:0-3193 GCA_964612045.1 uncultured Bdellovibrionales bacterium | reverse complement strand
ACTCTTTGACTACTATGCGCCTTGGAATATCAGTATTTTGCGCCATAAAGAATCGTCCCTGAAATGAAAACTGCTCAGTAGTTAAACATGAGCTTGAGCTAACTTCAAGCTAGCTTGAAGCTACTAGCAATTATGGTGTCAGGCACCACATTGCGGCCACAATCATATCGATACTGCTCATAAAACAGTAATATTAGTAGAGTAAGTAATATCTGGAAGGGAAACTTATAGCTATTAAGAAAGCTAAAAACTAATTGGCACCGAGGATTTAGTCCACGGTGCCAAGTCATGCTGTTAATTCACAGCTCTAATTCACAATCTTAACTAAATATATTAGCTAGGATCTACTGTCTCTGAGACCTGCATTCCAAAGAATGGAGATGGTCCACGTTTTACATCACGCATCATCTCTGCTGCTTCTTTAGTCTCAACGGTAGACCAAGAGATCTGCGGCTCTCCCTTTGGACCAGGATCTCCGATATTTGTTGGAACTAAATAAAGGTCACCAGCAACTGTATCATGCTTAGAGATAATTCTAACGATGCTTACAGCTAACTTCTTTGTGTCAGCGCTTCTCTTAGCAACTCTACGAAGTTCATCAAGAGCCTTTCCAATTACCCATTGATTTCTACTTGGGCTTGGTGCTCCGTAAACTTCTTTTCCGTTCTCAATATCTCTCTCTAAATCTAGAAGCCAATCAATTGACATACTTTCTCTCTAAACAAATAAATTATCGACGCGTGATTAATCCTATTTGGATCCATCGAAGTTATCGATGCGTTCCTTTAGCTCTTTTCCAACTTTAAAGAAGGGAAGTTTTTTTGGTGGAACAGCAATCTTCTCTCCGGTCTTTGGATTTCTTCCTTGGTACGCCTGATACTCTTTAACAACAAAACTTCCGAAGCCACGGATCTCAATTCGGCCTCCAGACATCATCGTATCACGCATTTTGCGGTAGATAAGGTTAACTACCTCCTCTGCCTGAATGACATTCATGCCTGAGCGAGTAGCAAGCAATTCGATTAGCTCTGACTTATTCACAGGACCTCACCTATAGTAGTATAGACAATCAGCAATGGTTGAATCTTACCATCACTTATACTGATGACGAAAGAACAATGAATGTTTTCAACTTTTTGCATCTCTAGCAAGAAATCTTTTGAATACTCGTCAAAGTGCACCAATATTCAACAAACAACGTTAGATTAAATAAAACTTCCTTCTCTACATATAAATTAATGCGCTGGGATCCATGCTGGAAGATCCAAACACTGTTCAACAATTCTTAATAGCTCACCACAATTAGATGGTTTCGAAAAAGTTGGAACATCTTCAAGTTGAGCGCGATACATCTCAAGCTCAAAAGGAAGAGAGGCAGTCATTGCAATGATTGGTTTGTCTGGAAATACCTCCATCAGCTCTCTTATTGTTCTTACGCCAACCTTTGTAGACTCCTCGAACTGTGGACGACGTTCATCCAAACAAAATGGCATGTGCAGATCGCAAACTATGATATCAACAGATTCCAGCTCTAGTATCTTAAAAGCCTCGTCTGGGCATCTTGCTTCCAAGACATCATACTCAGCAGCCATTAAAGCGGCGCTAGCTGATTCTCTAAAAGTGTCGCTATCATCGATTAAAAGAACTGTTTTCATCCCTTGCTCCCTAATTTCTTTGCTACCAGCTCTATAAAACGGCACAAAGTAAACTTCTCTTGATATGATTTATGGAGAATTTCAGATATTTACCACGTAATTTCGATGCGTTAGCATTAAATAGTTACAATCTCTGGAAACCTTACAGGCATCATAGACTGGGATGTTCCTAAGATTTTAATCTGAGATTAAATGGGCAATTCGAATCAGTTTTATAACGGTGATATAGTTGGCCGATTAATGGAGTAGAGATGCGCGTATTTTGTATGCATATTCCGCGGACCTATATCAATGAGGCTCATGCCACATATGAGACTCAGTGGTTATTAACTCCAGCACGAATCTTCAAAGAAGTTCTGAATGAGCTCCAAGAATCAGTCGACGGTAAATTCTCATTAGAATTCTACTGTGTCGAAAATATTATCTATCTCTGCTTAACTGGCGATACTGAGATCTTAGATCTTTTAATTAATACTCTATTTGCTCTTTTTGATAGTTATGAGTTTCATGAGATCGAGGATTACACTAAACAAATCTCCTTTGATACTGTAGTCGCATCAGCAGAGCTACGTTACTTAAGAACTGATGTCTTACCGTGCTTAGATTATACAGCTTTTGCTTTTAACTCAGTCGTACCGATCTCTGCTCCTCTAACTAAATTACCAGCAAACGATAGAGCATTAATTCAGATCGTGTGCTCTCCAGTAAAAAATGGATTTTTCCTTCACTTTGATCTCTTTATTAAAAGGATGTGGGTTAGGTTATTATTCGTCACTAACCCTAAAAACTGGTTCAAAAAAGGAATCGAGAACAAGTTTAATGATAAGATGATCGAAAAATGTGCCGGCAAACTTTACAAGGTCAACTATCGCATTGCTGCATTAACTGAATTACCACCGAATACCAGCAAAGATATCCGCGAAGCTACTGTTTCAAGGTTAAAGAACCACGTTAAAGTTATTGGTAACACTCTTAGCTTCTTAAGCACATTGACACAAAATGCTTATAGAATTGGAAAGATAGAAGAGGGATATGATAAATTCAAAAAATTCCAAGAGCGCGCGCTAATCAATCCAATTCGACTTGGCACAATCGAACTATGTACTTTGTGGCATCCTGTGCGTTTAATGGCGATACCAAATACTGCTCAGGTTATGGCTCGTAAAGGCGCTCCGCCAAAAAATCTACCAATTGATTTTAATGATCCTCAGATCTCATTTATAGCTCATACTAATTTTCGACGTACTGTAGAAACATTTGGAATGCGACGTTATGACCGCCGAAGACACCTATATATGGTAGGAAAAAGCGGCTCTGGAAAATCTTGCCTTCTCCAACTTTTAGTTAAGAGCGATATCGACAACGGATTCGGATGTTGTGTTTTGGATCCACACGGAGATTTAATTGATGATATTCTCCGTATGATTCCACCACATCGTGTAAAAGATGTAGTGCTATTCGATCCAAGTGATACAAAATTTCCTCCAAGCTTTAATCCTCTAAGCGCGGTACGTCCTGAGTTAAAAATGCGTGCAACA
>CAZTER010000332.1:0-3196 GCA_964612045.1 uncultured Bdellovibrionales bacterium | reverse complement strand
TGAACCGATTTCCATTAGGAGAGCTATTATCTAAAGCATTGCCTCAAGAGATTAAAGACTATGCACAGATTTGGAATTGGGCTGCTGATAAGAAATTAGATGAGCAAAGCCGGCATGATAGTTTGGAAGAAGTAAAAAAATCTCTTCTAAAATACGATATAGATCTTTCTAATCTAACTTTAGATTCTATAGAGCCTATTTTAGACGATGCTAGTGGGGTGGTATTTAGGCTTTAGTGCAATTAGTTATCTGGTTAAGATGACGCTGAAGAGGACAGCTCTATCTGTCTTAAAATTCTTAAACTAGTTTCTTTTATTATTTTCAAGTTATCAGGCGCAGTATCATTACTAGATTCAATATCAATTTGAGAGAAAGAAAGGAACAGACTCTTAATGCCGTTATCTTTTAATGCTGGTTTTTGCTCTTGTTCTAAGGCTGTTTGAACGGCAATCGATATTATCTTATCTCGTGCAGACTCATTAATTGCTGGATCGAATAGAAAGATAAAAAATGTAATATTTGCGTGATTTGCTAAGAATTTTAAGGCTTCAATTCTATTTTCATCAGTTGTTTTTTCAGAGATTGCCACTTGGATCATGGAGTCTATGGCATCTTGAGCTATACTTGGATCTTGATCCGCATATCTAGAAACAACAGAGATAAGACTTGCTAGTCTAGTTTGATCTTGAGTATTCCTTAACGCACTAGCTGCTTCAAATGCAAACTCACTCCAATCTCCATCAGGAGGGGTTAATGGAGGAGTATTTTGCGGAGAGATCTCCATATTAGGCAGCTTTCCTCGATATATCTTTAATTATTCTTCCTAGGCCACGATGATGGAGAGATTTAGAGCTATCTAATATTTTCTGGCCTTCAGTTAGGACTTGAATTAGCTCACCTATCTCTACCTCTCCAGCGGAAATTTTATCTGCTAATTTGTTTAATAGATCAAGCTCCAGTTTTTCTTCGTTTGGATGAGATGAGTCCCAGTATAATTTGGCAGCTCTAAATATATCTGCCATTCCTTCTACTGCAGATGTTAAAGCCTTTTTTTGATCCTTTGCAATAAAAGCAAAATCGACAATGTAGGACTCTCGATCTGGACATACGATTACTTGATTGGGGTGCTGGTCGTCTTGTAATCTTGCTAAGCGATATAGCTCGCCATACTGTTTAAGGGTCTTTATTAATACTTCAAAAAGTTCACTAGAATTTCCCTCTTGAGGAAATATATCTTGAGCATATTTACCGAGGCTCACTCCATCAAGTAGCTCCATAGTTATAAAATCAACCGTTCCTCCATGTGCTTCTATTGATTCTCTAGATAGAACTCGTGGTGTTTTAATATCTCGAGATAATCTTCTAAGCTCTTCTGGAACCTCCAATTGAGATAGTCCTGAGCTTGAAAATAGTGGAGCTTCAATCTTTAGCGCGAGCTTAGGGCTTATACATCCGAGTTGTGAGAATTGTCCTGTATATATCTCTCTGGCCTGGAAGACATCACCACTTCCCCCATGCCCAATATGTTGTTCGATTCGGTACCTAGTTCCAGAAGGGGTACTAAATTCTATTCCCTCTAGGTTTTTAAGTCCGCCATCCAAAACCATATTGGATTTTGGAGATATGATCGATTCGAAGAGAAGATCATGAGAGATCTCTTTACTGCTATCTTGTAGAAACGTAAGGAGACCATCCTTCGTTAAGGTTTGAGAGGCCATCTCTTGCTGAAGCTCTTTTCTTAGAGATTGGTTTATAACTAAATACCAACTACTAAAGCGAGGCTCTGTAAGTAGACGAGCTAGCTCGATTCTTTGTATGGGTTCGTTAGTTGAAGTGAATCGTATCTCTTGGACAGCAGCAATCGCTGCATCTCTTACGAGATCCAGTAAGGGGAGTGGCATATAATCAACTTTTGAGGTGGCTACCTGCCGTTCCCCAGCGTTTGTAATGCTCTGCAATCTTTACCCTATCAAGTATTGGATATCCCTAATCTTCCTATCCTAGTTATTGGCTAACTTGCTTCACTGATGACCTATTTCTTTAATGGAGGTTGATTTCAATGCTAGTGTTATCTAACTAGCTGAAAACTTAAGATAAAATCTTTGAAGTGCTCTGGAGCTACTTGAGGATTGTCTAACTAGAACAATAAAAACTTATTTTGTCGCCTTGAGTAAGATACTACATACAAGGTAGCTTGAAGGGAGTAATTGATTGCGTCTGTAGTCCAATGCCGAATCATTCTCCACTGTTGCCATTACCTAAACATCCTCTAGATACCTGCGCGAGTTTTAAGTCCGAAGCGATTGTTTCTTTCTTACTTTCACGCGGTGAACAACGAACACCAAGGGAGGAGGATGCGATGATTCGATTCCTCTCTGCTTCTCGACTCTTCACCTTGAATGATCCTGAATCTGGAACTCCTCTTATTACAAATGAGGATGGTTGCCATCTCGCCTTGTTTACTGACCACGAGTCTATAGAGCATGCTAAAGCACGAGTTGCTTTGTATCAGCAAACGGTTAAAGAGCAGCAGGTCTCCGTCCGGCAATTAATTGAAGAGCACCTTCCCATTACAGAGGGAGTGATAATCGACCCCTTTTCAACTGTTTCCTTCGAGGTGACATGGAAGCGTTTGGAGAGAGAGTTAGGAGAGATTGATAGATTAACACCACAACCTCCTATGTCAGGCTGTTCTCCTGCTTTAGTTGTTTCAACTGTTCTTGATCAATCAGTGAGTAAGGATCTTAAAAAATTTGTGTCTGAAGCTGTTGGGATATCAGATCTCTATGTTGCGGTTGGGCGACATGGAATGGATGGATTAATATTAGTGTTAGATTGTATCTCATCAGAATTTTCTGATCTTTCTCGAAAAGTTACTACCATTCTTAGTCAGCACGTTGATAAGCTGCCAGTTGATGGCTCGTCTCTCTTTATTGTGCAATGCAATGATCCGCAAGAGTTAAGACACTATGAGAGAAATGGAGCTATTAAATTCTCTCGAAGATAATTTAATGACTCCTTCTGACCGCTTAGATGAGAGCTTCTTTCTTTGTGATACCGAATCATTAGCCAAAAAGCTCATCGGATGCATCCTGCAAACTACTGTTAATGGAGAGATAACAAGTGGAGTTATCGTTGAAACAGAGGCCTACCATCAACGAGAAGAAGCTTCACATTCCTTTCGTGGAAAAACCAA
>CAZTER010000331.1:0-3200 GCA_964612045.1 uncultured Bdellovibrionales bacterium | reverse complement strand
CTTGCCGTTGTCATTCTTGATGCAAAATCCCTCTGCTAAGCCAGTTGCCGGAATAGCTGTTAAAATTAAAGCCACGAAGACTGAGATAAGGGGGGCCATGCGTTGTTTCATGCCTGATCCCTACCAAAGGAGCTCTTTGTTTTCAATGAATTAAAGAGAGCCTGCTCATTTTCTAAAGAGTCAGTGCCTGTATGTAATTATTCCAGGTGCTAACAGGCAGTCTTATTGAGCATCCTGATACTTTGTTATGATTGGTTAGAATCTAACTAAATCGCTTACCCAGAATAAGACGAGTAGTAATGACTCGACTGACTCACAGGTGCTGGTGCAGGCGCTGGTTTTGGTCTCGGTGTTGGTCTGTGAGCTGGGGCAGTTGAGGCTGCTGCGGGCTTCTTTGGTTTAGGAGCCGGTGCTGACGCTGCATCGGCAGCTTCCTTAGCCTTCTGTTTCTCTTCCTCGTAACGATTTTTGATTCTTTCAGCAACTTCTCTTAGCTTTCTAACATTGTCAGCCTGAGCCTCTGTGTCTCCTGCGCTAAACTGCTTAGATCGAAGCTCTCGGTAGGTTAAGATATCACCGAGTAAAGGAACTAAGAGTGGAGATAGTGGCACACCGGCAGCGTTGTCTGGAACTTTTTGTGTGTGAATTGCAATTCTTTTGCCTGAGCCTGATACGTCGAAAGAGTGCTTTTCTCCCTCATATTCAACCATAACATCAGATGGTGGTTGATAACGCTTAAGACCCTGAGTTGTTTCTCCAATATTGATCTCTCCATTCTCTAGCCAAACTTGAAGTTTGTAAGATGGATCGCACTTGATATCTAATTTAAAAAACACCGCCGATAATGTTTCAATCTCGCTCTTAGAGCCGACAAATTTTACGGCATTATCCGGTAGGTTGGCAAAAGAAACTGGGCCTTTGGATGTTGTAGTTGAAACTGACGGCATAGCTTATTCCTTATATTTAGCCATTCTTGCATGCAACTAGGGGCTATTCAAGGAGATTTATCCGTTTAGGGCTTTGTCGGAAATATCATATCGACTATCCAAGCTGCTACATTTATTGAATTTCCACGCCAAGGATTCATATGGATCCCTATCGCTGGTTCAACATTTACCTCTATTAATCGATAACATTCAGGATCCTGAGGAGCGGTGATGTTAGTTGAAATAAAATCTAACCCTGCATAAGGAAGGCCAGGAAATGAGGCAAGAACTCTCTTTGCGATCTCAATTACACTTGGATGAACTTTGTCAGTTACATCTTCGCATGTGCCGCCACCTTTTAGGTTAGAGTTTGCCCTCAAGTAAACAACTTCATCTTTAGCTGGGATATATTCAAAGTCTTTCCCTGATTTTGCAAGGAAGGTTCGAGCTGGATCATCAAGTAGTATTTCACATAGGCAAGATGTTCTAGGATTCATGCGGTGATAACTTTCTCGCTCTGCAATCTCCCTAATAGTCGACCTTCCATCACCAATTACCTTTGCTGGGTCTCGAAAAAGAACGGCAAAGTCTCCATTCTTTGTAATTAAAACTCGGTACTCTCTTCCTTCGAAGTATTCTTCAACTAAGAACTCTCGCTGTGTATCGTAATATGAAAAATTTTCAATACATTCATCAAACTCAGCTAATGAATCAATCGGTAGGAAAACATCGATACCATTTGTGCCGACGACCGGTTTGATTACTGCTCTGGAGTTTAGTTCAAGATAGTAACTTGAAGCTGCAAATCTAGATCCATAGTTAAATCTTGCACCTCTGCACACCTGAATACCTTGCTGCGAGAGGATCGTTTTAGATAGAAACTTATCGTTAGCAAGGTTTGCTGCTGTGAGCGGAACTATCGATGATTGAACTCCAAATATATATTCACGCTTTCCATTGAGGTCTACCACCATTACATCCTGAGTTCCTTCTAGGATCTGAATTTTAGCTCCTCTAGTTAAAAGCTCCTGAGCTAGGAAGCGGTGATTTGCTGGAAGTAAGTGGAGAGTACTTGAGTCTATTGATTGCTGAGTCATTATTTAGATCGTCTCTGTGGTTGAATGTTACTCGCAGTCGCTTCTTAATTTATCTATTAATGTTGCCAATACAAACTTATCTTTGCCAGTCATCTTTTCGTATGGCTCATTGCACCTCATTGCTCCAAATCTTGTATGATGAATATCAAACGCAACATGAATGATGCTAGTTAGTAATGGATCTGCTTCGTGTTGAGATAGATATTTCATCGCTAAGAAATAAGCATCTCGTTTAACAGGATTTTTAGTTGCCTCAACTAAATTCTCAACAGTCGGCTCAGTAATAAACCGGTTGTAATCACCTACTCGAGATTGAACCTGTTGAGCATCATCTAAAGATTCCCAATCCCTTACTGCTTGGCTAGATTGTTGAGTCATCGTAGCCACTTGTTCTACTCGAATACTGGAGTCTTCCGTTGATACATCTGGAAGTAACTTGATGTTAAGCGGGGTTGTTGGTGGTTGAACAAAATCAATATCGGGTTGAAGCTTAAGTAGTGTTGGGTCTTTTACTATAAAGATAACTTCTCCACTTTTTTGTTCCTTGTTTGGCGCGAGCTCTAATCCAAATTTCTGAGCAGCTTCTTCAAGCATTGGTGAACTTGAGGTTAGTTTAAATGGTGAATACATCTGGAAGTTCATCTTTCCCAGATTTATCTCAGTTCCTTCGGCCGCTCCGAGCTGTTTGTTTAACCTGATGCAGTTTTCCACCCACCACTCCGCTGCTACTGGATGTAGGCTAAGAAGCAGCTCGGCAGCTTGAACATCAAACTGCATGTTCTCTGATAATCCAGAGAATCTTCCACTTGGAGCAAAAGATGGTGTGAATGGTGTTGGCCAAGAGCTAGTGCGAGGTTGGAATGAAGCTGTGGCGTTCAGATCGCCATCTGTTTCTGCTGTAGGAGCTCGCGTTGTTTCTATCACCATATCTTACAGTATAGTTATGGGGTTGTTTTCTCCTTAATCAGACTTAAGAGAATGCGTATTCTCAGAAGCGTGATTAATCCCCCTATAAATACTATCTGATGGATTGTTAAACTAGCTCCAGGTGATTATCTACTAGATCCTCGTAGTTATTCTTTGAATAAGGCAGTTATGGCATTTAATGCTGATACTTCTTGTTGGCTTAGTACTCATGGCCAAGGTCTGCTCTGTTTCTATCTACTTTAAAGAATGA
>CAZTER010000330.1:0-3204 GCA_964612045.1 uncultured Bdellovibrionales bacterium | reverse complement strand
TTAAACCAGAAGCAGTTTCAGGCTATGGCAGCTTCGATTCGAGAGGTCTATTCTGAGTTGCAGGTTCTGCACCATGAGTTCGAGAAAAAAGCTAAGCAACTTGGAAGACCGGTTCATGAGCTTCTTGAGTCAGTAGAAGAGCTTTGCTCAGAGAATCAGCTAGAGTTCAAACGCGTCTGCAGAAGATTACACTTGAAAGCTCCAGAGGCTCGCGAGTTGGGTGAGATCCTCTCTAGTCTTAGAGAGAGATTAAAGGAAACTGAGCAGAGAACATTAATGGATCTTGGAGAGTTTAAGCTTTCTGTAAGAACTCTTAATGATAGCGAAGAGCACGCCTACGAAGCAAAGCGTGAATTGGTAGAAGCTAACCTTCGGTTAGTTGTCTCCATTGCAAAGAAGTATACTAATCGTGGCCTGCAGTTCCTTGATCTAATCCAGGAAGGAAATATTGGATTGATGAAGGCTGTTGATAAGTTCGAGTATCAAAGAGGATATAAATTCTCTACATACGCTACCTGGTGGATTAGACAGGCAATTACTCGTGCTATCGCAGATCAGGCTCGAATCATAAGAATTCCAGTTCATATGATCGAAACAATTAATAAGTTGGTCAGAACATCTCGCCAGCTTGTTCAAGAGTTAGGTCGTGAACCAACTCCGGAAGAGATTGCGGAGAGAATGGAGATTCCAATAGAGAAGGTTCGTAAGGTCCTTAGAATTGCAAAAGAGCCGATCTCTCTTGAAACTCCAATCGGAGAGGAGGATGACTCACATCTTGGCGATTTCATCGAAGATAAGAGAGCAGTTTCTCCAGCTGCTGCTGTAGTAAATATGAACCTACAGGAGCAGACCAGAAGAGTTCTTTCTACTTTGACTCCAAGAGAGGAAAAGGTTTTGAGAATGAGATTCGGTATCGGAGAGAAGAGTGATCATACTTTGGAAGAAGTCGGTCAGAACTTTGATGTTACTCGTGAACGTATTAGACAGATCGAAGCAAAAGCTCTTCGTAAATTGCGACACCCAAGTAGAAGTAAGAAGCTAAAAGGCTTTGTAGAAAAGTAGATCTAAATGGAGGGAACTATGGCTAGGTTATCGCGGGTTTTATACGCGCTACTCTCTCTTTTGTTCTTTAGCGGATGTGGCAAGTATGCGTCTCCAGTTCCTCCGGAATTGGCAGCACCAAAGGCAATAGAATATTCTAAAGTTGAGGTCGTTGGAGATTCTCTGACCATCCAGTGGAGCTCTCCATCAGAAGATCGTCGGGGCGAGGAGTTGGGAAGTCTTGCTGGATATTCAGTTCAGGGACGCTCGACATCTAAGATTGTAGAAGTTGGCGATGAATCTCTGGCTTTTAAAGAGATAATATTTGTTCCTGATCTATCAATCGAATCTCGCGAGACAGCACGAGCAAAAGCTAGAGCTGAGGGGCGACCAGCTCGTCGAGAGAAGGGAGAAGAGACATTAAGAAGCCACACATTAACCCTTAAGATTGATCAACTACAGATTCCAGGGTTATTACGCATAGTTCCGATCAATTACTATGGCGAAGGCGAGAGTACTAAGGTGATTAGAATTGCTAAGAATGGTGTTGTGGCAACAGCAACAATCTTCCCAATGGCTGCGCTCCTTGATGAAGAGGAGAGTTTTGATGCTTTTGATAGTTCCGGAGATGAGTAATGACTAAAGATTTCGAGATTCGTGGTGCATACCCAGCGATAGTAACTCCATTTACGAAGGATGCTCGCGATATCGATTATCGATCTCTAAAGCGCTTGATAGAGCATGTTTTATCTGGCGGCTCTACCGGTTTAGTAGTTTGTGGTTCTACTGGTGAAGCCGCAACATTATCGGATAATGAGTATCGAGCAGTTTTAGAGTTTGTCGTTGCAGAAGCAAGAAACTTCAATGACAAAAAAGTCATTGCTGGTGTTGGATCTAGTAGCACATCTCGTTCAGTTGAGATGGCTGAATTTGCCAAAGGTGTTGGCGTTGATAATGTTCTTGTAGTTACTCCGCCTTATAATAAACCTTCACAGGCAGGAATAGCCGAGCATATGCGTTCGGTCAGTGATATCTTTGGATCTCCTGTCATTGCTTATAATGTGCCTAGCAGAACAGGAGGTAATCTTCTTCCAGCTACTGCAGTTGCATTAGCAAAAGAGGGGGTTATTTGCGCTATTAAAGAATCTTCAGGATCTTTTGATCAGATGATGGATCTTCGCGCTCAAGGTGGAGATATTCTTAAAGTTGTTTCAGGAGAAGACTCCCTTGTTTATGCAGCATTGGCGATCGGAGCTATCGGTACAATTTCTGTGACTGCCAACGTTTTGCCTAATAAGATAAGTGAGATGGTTGAGCTAGCTTTAGCTGGAGATTTTGAGCGTGCCTGTGCAATTCAATTTGAAACGTTACCATTAACCCGCGCACTTTTCTTAGAGAGTAATCCGATTCCAGTTAAAGCTGCACTAGAGCATTTAGGAATTATTCAGGATTCGTCAGTTCGGTTACCATTGATACAGGCTTCATCCTCAACCAAATCTGAAATTAAGAGGATTCTTGCAAGATGAGCTGTAAGGTCATCGTTAACGGAGCTTCCGGGAGATCTGGATCTTTAGTCGTTAAATTAATTCAGGCTAGCTCTGAATTAATCCTTCATGGGGCTATTGTTTCATCTAGATCAAAATTACTTGGACAATCGATCGCAGAGCCTGGTGGAGTTAAGTATTCTGATAACTTCTTAGAGTGTGCCAAGGGCGGCGATCTCTGCATTGATTTCTCTGAACCACAGGGAGCTTCGAAGGCAGTAGATGGATGTGCAGAGTTGGGAATTCCAATATTGGTTGCTACAACAGGATTATCCGAAGATCAGATCGTTCACATAAGATCTCAAGCAAAGAAGATTCCAATTCTTTTAACATCTAATACTTCTTTAGGTGTTGCTGCTTTGAGATCTTTAGCTGTTCATGCTCAGAAGATCCTTGGAGATAAATATCAGGTAGAAATTCTTGATATTCATCATCGGTTTAAAAAAGATGCGCCCTCTGGAACTGCTAAGACATTAGCTGAAGATCTTGCACAGTTAGGTAACTCTCCGATAGTTGAAGAGCGTTCAGGTAAGATTGGTGCAAGAGGAGATGGGGAGATCGGCGTCTCTGCGCTACGCGGTGGAGATGTTGTAGGGGAGCATACCATCTACTTTTTTGG
>CAZTER010000329.1:0-3204 GCA_964612045.1 uncultured Bdellovibrionales bacterium | reverse complement strand
CTGTGACCATCTAGGATTACCAGCACATCAACAAAGCATCACAGTCCATCGTGGAGATGAACTAGGTCACTCGATTAAGACATTGCAATTAACTGTAGGATTTCACCATAGTGATCATATTGGATTTGGATTAACCCACTCCCTTACCCAAAGATCAGGAGATAGTAAGATTGCTCGCTCTTTTGGATGTTCAGAAAAACCTGAGGAGCTAGAGCGCATTCTTCTTGAGGATGGCATCATAGAGGTTGCTGCAAAAGGAGAACTAGTACTACCGAGCCGTCATGATCCAGAAAATATAGCGATTATTTATGGGAAGATGGCTGGCGATCGAGAACAGTTCATGGGGCTAGTACTAGGGCACCAAAGAAACGGCTCTGGGTCTGCTGAATTAATAACCGCTATTGTTTATGAAAATGGAGATAAACTTAGGCGGGCTGTTATGAAAGAGATAGCCGGAGTGGTCAAGCAGGATAGAAACAGTAGTTATAGCTGGATCGGAAGATATCAGCATGTCGCAAATCTCTTCTTCTCGAAGCATAATATCGCACCCTTTGAAGATACAGAGATCGCTACTGACCATGGAGGAAGTGCGGCTTTATTTCGCTCTACAGTGCGAGCTCGCAGCACAGGCTATGGCCTCCCTAGACAACAACCCTCATTAAGACTATCTAGCGCAGCTATTAACGCACTCTTCGAAGAGGATGATAGTCTTTCAATATCTGACTCCTCTGTATTTGTAAGTCGTTCTAAATTCTGGCAAAGTTAGTTTTGTGGTTAGACTGACTGATTTACAGAAGCAGATCTTAGCAAGCATTCATCTAGATGGAGAGTGTTCTCCTGAATCTATCGCTCGCCTTCTTAAGGTCTCAACACGCACAGTCCGCTATCATCTCTCAACTCTAAATGAGAAAGGATTAACTTCTAAAGCTCCTTTTATCGATGTTTATCCACTTGGATTTAGATATGTAAATATCTATTTCTCTATCGCCTCTAGCGCTGGAGGAACAGCAGCTAGAGTAGTTAAGGCATTTAAAGAGTCTGAGTATGTATCTTGGTTAGCTGAACTGGGAGGAGATTTTCACCTTGGGACATCTCTTTGCGTAGAAAATCCAGAGGAAGTTCCTGCTATCATTGAGAGGATATCTGCCAAGCTAGGCAGTTTTTACTTTGAAAAATCAATCGTTCTTCATACGACACTTAATGTCTACCCTTCAAAGGTATTAGCAACCCCGAAAACCAGGATCAGATCCATAGGCTATGCTCACAAAGGTACAAAGACTAGGGTTGATCAGTTAGATATAGATATATTACGCGAGATGTCGAATAACAGATCCTGCACTGGAAGAGCTATCGCGCGAGCTCTCGGCAAACCACACACAACGATTGAATCTCGCCTAAAAAAATTAAGAGATAACGGAGTTATTGTTGGATACTGGTTTCCATTTGAAATTACAAAGTTAGGATATCAAACCTTTAAATTGCTGTTATTTGCTAGAGGCTTCAATGAATCTCTCTCTGAGAGATTAAATATTTTCTGTGAGAAACATCAGAATATCTCTTACCTAATTCGATGTATAGGAAGCTGGGATTTCGAGATCGGTGTAGATGTTGAAGATGGAAGTAGAATTGCCCCTATTACACAAGAGATATTTGATCTTTTTGGAGACCAACTAACTACTGTAAAAGTAGTTCCAATGTTTAGAGTTTTAAAATGGAATCAGTTACCACCAGCAATTAAACTAAGAAATGACAAGAGAGAGAGTTAAATATGAAGATGAGATATCTCCTAATCTTAATCACTCTATTCTCAACTACTCTTCTCATTACAACAAGAATAGTGATTGCTGAAACTTCTGAGCATTCAATTAAGATCGGACATATCACAGACCAGGTAGGAATCGGAGCTTTTTTCGGAGTAGCTTCAGTGAAAGGCATACAGCTCGGATTGGATGAGCTAAAATCAGCTGGATTCAAAGTAGAGTTAATAACCGAGGAGACCGGAGGTAAAAACTCAGGCGCTGCGCTAGCCGCTCAAAAATTGATTCAAAAAGACCATGTTGATGGGATAATCTGTGATCTTACCGGACCTTGCTCGATCATAAGCGAGATCACAGCTAAAGCTAAAATCCCACTAATCTACCACTCTCCATCACGAGAGGTATCGAGCAAAAACCCATACGCATTTAGAAACTTTATCGATTACGAAGATTCCTGTCGTAAACTAGCTGAGCAACTTGGTCCGATATCAGACAAAATGGTAGGGAGCTTAAATGGCAACCTAGAGTTTGGAGAGTTGTGTCTTAGTGGAATAAATTCTGTATTTCCAAACCACGCATCATACAGGAACGACCCGTATGATGATCTGAGAAGCATTGCAACTGCTCTCTTCTCAAGGAAGATACAATACCTATTTATGACAGGGTATGAACAAGATCTTTTACAGCTAATTAAATTATTAAACGAACATGATAGTGCAGCTCAACTTCTTTTCATTGAAGTCTTAATAACAAAAGAATCTTATAAGCTTATTAAACAACTTAAGACGGGCCCATCAATTGCAGGATTTCCTAATCCATCTGAGGTGTTTCTCTCTAAGATCAGAGCAAAGTTTAGCTCTAACTATGATTTTGTTCCGGGGTTATCAGCTGTATCATACAATTCATTAATAGCGATGAGCGAAGCACTCAATACATGTTCACCTAAAGATCTTCAGTGTATAGAGAAAAAATTTTCAATTCCGTCTAAACTTTCCGAGATGCATTTTGAAGGACTAAGCAAAGGAAAACCAAGCTATCCTACGACTATAAAATCTATCAAAGAGTTTTCGTTCTTAGAGTAATTAGTTGATTGCTAAATCGATATTTAAAGAGAGCTTACCTCTCTCTCTTGATAATACTAAACAACATATAGATTCCAGCAAGGACAGCCAAAGGTAGATCAAGTGGCGTTCCATCTACTTTCCCTGTTTGTCCCTTAAGTAGCTCTGCAATATCTGGATTAACCTTTCCTCCGGTAGCTTCTGCTATCTCATTTAATACAGAGAAATTAATCCCCTGCCCTACTCTTTCACCAAAGAGATCAGGAGCAAGAGATAATCCCGTCTGCACAAATCTTCCTCGCTCTCCATGAGGAGTAAAGGTAAAGGATCCTGGAGCAAGATCAGCTATCTCTGCTGTATAATACCCAGGAGATACTCTCTTGAAA
>CAZTER010000328.1:0-3206 GCA_964612045.1 uncultured Bdellovibrionales bacterium | reverse complement strand
ACGTGTAGTAACCACTAGAGATGGAGACTTCTTCTGATTTAACCGCCACTGTAAATATGCAAGAGTTTGAATAGTTTTTCCTAACCCCATTTCATCAGCTAAAATTGCGCCAAGCCCGACCTGCGATATAAATTGAAGCCAATTTAGGCCAATCTTCTGGTGATCAAGTAATTTCTCATTTTTTGAAAACCCCGCTGGTTCTTTTACCCCTCTGCACTCTCCATTTAATAGATTCTCAAGCCATCGACCACTCTCTGCTTTAGAGCGTGCCCTAGAAACAGAGAATCGGCTGTCACCTCCTCTAAGGAGTGAGAGTGCTATCGGCCAAGTCGTGTTAAAGGAGGGAAGCGCATTTGAGTCTCCTCTAAAGAAATAGGAGACTTTATCCTTTATAAATATATTACTACTTAAATCATAGAAAATATCTGAGATTACACTTGGAGATACATCCTTAAGTGAAATTACCTCATATTGCTGACCTTTTGAGAGTTGTCTGACTAGAAATTTGCTTGAAGAGGTGTAACTGCCGTGGGAATATCGAGAGAGGTCGGTAAGTTCGAATTCTTTTCCGTCTGAAAAAAACCTGGGTTGCACCTTTACATGCTTGCTTCCCATTTTTAGGTCTAAACTTAAATCTAAAGTTAGATCTCTAAAAGTAAACTTAGATCTCAAACGAACTAATTGATCGACTGACCATCCCGGAAATTTTGATTGATTAAAACTTCTTATAAAATTCAATGCAGTAGCGCCTTCCAACTCTACAGAGGCGCCTTTACCAATTAACTTTTCAAATTTTCTCTGGCACTCCGACTCATATTCCAGGTTACGACACGAAATACCTTCCAGCGTTGAAGTCGGATAATCAAATTTTAGTCCCAATCTAATCGTAATCCAGTCGGGAGAGTGAAGATTGTACTCTGTTACAGAGATTTCTGGAGTAGGCTTTACTACACGAAGAGGCGGAAGCTGCTCTGGATTGTCAAAAACAATCCTAACATCATTTCCATGGCTTGTTAGAGCTCGGACTATGCTTTCCGCATTTGATAATGGAACAGTGGCTTGGTTTGACCCTCGAAATAGACTCAATTGATCAGCATTTAAACCTTCGAAACGAAAGATCTTAGAATCGGTCAAAACTACGCAAGGATTTGTACCTAATACATGATAGCTACTTGGCCAAGGACTCCATTCTCCCTCAGAAAACTGCATCTCTGGATTTAGCATTAGACCGTTATCAGTCCAGGTCGCTCTAATTCGCGTTTGAACATTTTCGTGAGTTATCTCAATTGTTGAATACCGCTTATTCGACAATAAAATCTGCAGAGCATCGAGCTCAAAGAGCTTTGTTAATAGATAGTTGACCTCGAATGGAGTAGTAGCAACGATCTGTGCTTCTTTCGTTTTATTAAAAAATCCCTGCTCTAAAAATGAATTGGCGACCCTAGAGCAACTATCGATTACTTCAAGAACTTGCTCTACGGAACAAATACGATATCGCCCCGAGCCATCTTTCGTCCTGAAGGAAAGCCTCACCTCTCCCTCCCCCACCTCCACCACCACCACTGGTACAACCCAACTTGATCTCACTCCAACTAAGGTAGATTGACCTGAAAAGAACGCCTTCGAGAGATCCCCGGGATCGATTGTAACTAACTTATGTGTCGCTATTCCCATAACCCAAGGCCTACTTCCTTACTGGCTCAGGCTACCGGATTGTGCATTCCTAATCTACCACCTAACTACTTGGTACAACTCAACTTTTTACCTTATATCTTAATAAGAACTAATTTAATTCCGACCGAGAACACCCCCACCCCTAAGATCAGTTCTTAGCAAACGAGAGACATTGCAACAAAGATCAAAGATGTCTTAGCAGACTAAGACAGATCTGAAATTCACATAAAACTATGAAATAACTTTATGCCTAAATAGGCTCTTAATCTTTTCAATACAAAATCTAAGTTGAGCTAGATTAAGAAAAAGATGAATAAAGAAGATTTACCATTGGTGGTAGAGGTGGTTTAAATGCTCCAAGCGGCCATTCTATTTTGAAATTACCAAGCCTCCATTGCTTATAGCAATCCTTGCATATGTCACAAAATTTTTTAAAATTTTGAATAATATTTATCCTCAATTTTTTAATTGAAGATATTACAAATATTTTTCTACTTCGCTTTTTAGGCGAATGTGATTTCATTATTGGTTGCGACTTCAGCGCCTTGAAGCCCATTACCAACCAACCCTTCTTATTTCGCTTATCACTAGCAAGCTGCTCTCTTATTCTAACATTTTTCATTATTTCATCATTAATCGCTAAAACATCAGAATCATTTTTAATATTAAAACACCTCATCCAAGCATTCGGCTCTCTTTTTAAGATATGTATGTCTCTATTTCTGAGAGAAAATAATTTATTAATACGACGACTCTGATCGTCATTTACTATTAAAGTTTTTAGCTTTGGAATAGTTGGAAGACGAACCCATGGAACTTTGATAGATGTACTAGCACTTAAACGAGACCTGCACTCATTAAAATCATTCCAGCTTGAATATCCAGGGAAACGTTCAATAGAGCTTTCTAAATTATCTTGCGCTGGATTAGCGTAAATATAAGAGATCCGACTCTTTGCTGCCTTAAGATCTGCTATCTCGGCTACCATGGGATAGCCTTCCCAAATATTCAAATAATTTATGCCTAAAAGTCTTTTCATGTAATCTGTAATACGTTTCTGAAGTTCCTCATAAAATCTCTTTAATTGTTCTGAATCCTGAGAAACAACTAACATATGACAGTGTGAACCGTTCCATAGGTCGTGGCAAATAATAACTTTGTCATCTCTTTGAGTTCTAGCAATAGATGACTTAATAAGAGTTTCTATGATTTTACAACAACTCAATGGCAAGCTATTTCTAGCTCGGAAGCAGATCTCATATAGTGCACGAGATTTAAATAGACGTCGTCTTCGAGGCATATACATCTTCACAATAAATCATATATCGATAATATCGATTGAAGCTCTTCAAAGTTGTCTGGAAAGGTAACTGTTGTTGGGTGGTACCAGTTATCTAGGTTATCTATCTAACTTGACTTATCTCTATTATCTGAAAGAGAATTCATCCAACAAAGCTACATATCAACCGCTTTTCACGACTCCACATGAAAAACATATCTTTAATTTGTCTTTTTTTAATTTTCACACTGGG
>CAZTER010000327.1:0-3209 GCA_964612045.1 uncultured Bdellovibrionales bacterium | reverse complement strand
ATTCTCTTGATAGCCTCGGCGCCTGGTTGCATGAAGAGCATATCACCTCGACCAAGCAACTTTTCAGCACCCATAGAATCTAAAATAGTTCTTGAATCGATACGGCTAGAAACTCGGAAAGATAATCGTGCGGGGAAGTTTGCTTTAATTAAGCCGGTGATAACATCCACTGAGGGACGTTGCGTCGCTAGAATTAAATGAATTCCAGAAGCTCTAGCTTTTTGAGCTAAACGAGTTATCAACTCTTCAATCTCTCGACCTACCGTTAACATCAGATCTGCAAGCTCATCTATTACAATAACGATCTTTGGTAGTGGTCTTAAAACTTCAGCAACAATCGGTGGATCAGTCTCTCCTTTTGCGCCTTCTACAGCAACTTCTCCATCTAAAGGAGGAGGCTCTACTACCTCAGGCGCCTTCTCTTCAAGAGGACTTAATTTATCTTCTGGTGCAACTTCGCCCTTCGCGATTGCGTTGTAGCCGTCAATATTTCTAACGCCATACTTCTGCATCAACCGATATCTTCTATCCATCTCCTGAGCAGCCCAATCAAGAACAGCTCGTGCTTGACGAGGTACTGTGACAACAGGAACTCGTAAATGAGGGATATCCTCATAAATACTCAACTCTAGAATTTTAGGATCGATTAATATTAATCCCAACTCAGAGGGATGTGCTCGATACAATAAGCTCATCAAGATCGCATTAATACAAACAGATTTTCCTGTACCGGTAGATCCTGCCATAAGAAGATGCGGCATTTGAGCTAAATCTACAGAAACTGGCTCGCCATAAGTATCTTTTCCTAGTCCTATAGTAAGAGTTGATTCTGCCCCTATGAAGGAAGGGCTTTCTAGGACATCTCGCAAGCGCACCGTATCGCGATTTCTATTTGGAACCTCAATTCCAACAGTTCCTAGTTTAGGGAGTGGAGCAATGATTCGAATTGATGTCGCCTTTAAGCTCATAGCAAGATCGTCTTGAAGGGCAGCGATTCTTCCTACCTTAACTCCAGGAGCAGGTTCAAATTCAAATAAAGTAATAACTGGTCCTGGATGAACCTGTGTAACTCTTCCAAAGACTCCGAAGTCTCTGAGCTTTAACTCTATTAATCTAGATTTCTGTCGAAGCTCTTCATCATCCTCACCGCCACTACTAACTTCCCCTTTTGTTAAGAGAGCAAGATCTGGAGTCTCGTAATCAGGGAAGGCATCGTTAATATCCGTAAAGGCTGGAGGTAACTTAACAGCTTTAGCTTTCTTTTTTTCAACTTTTTCGACAGGACTCTCTCGTCGCATCACGACAACATGAGAGTAATCACTTGGAGTTTCTTCTTCTGCATCATCCTCATCTTCATGAGATTCTGATTCAGCTAGTTTCTGTGGAGCAGAAGATGCATTAGATAATGGGATTAAGTTTTTTCTTACCTTAGGACGAGGTGGACGATCCTGCTCTTCTTCATCTTCTTCTATATGTTTAGATGCTGAAAAAATAATCGCTAATCGTCGCCATAGTTTTGGTCCTAAAACAATCTCACAAAATCCAGCACTAAGAGATTGAGCGCCGTGAAGAGCTCCGACGAGCGCTGCGCCACCGACAGAGCAAGAAACAGCAAAGATCTCTTTGGTTCCAGATAGAATATAGGAAAATAAACCTTGAATACTTCGTCCCGTTGCCAAAGCTAATGAGACAACAAAAGCTACAGCTCCCAAGATAAAGGTTCCATATGTGTTGAACGAAGAGATGGCAGGTTGAGCTAATAATGAACCTACATGTCCACCGGCAGATCCATTAAACAATGCAGCACCGAGAAGAGAACTTGAAACGGCAAGGCTGATCATTCCTGTTAACCTTGATATTAAGGTAACGGAAGATCTTTTTATAGTTTCGATCTTAAAATCATCCTGCCAGAAGATCTTAGATAAGATTAGAAGGTACATCACCAAAACTAGAGAGGACCAACCAAATGTATCCAATAAGAATCGAGCGCTACCAGCACCTATCGGACCAAGATTATGTTTGTGATCAGCAGCTCCACCAAAGATTAGAGCTTCTAGAATACTCCAAGCCAAGAAGACACCAGCACCACCTACTCCAATGGCTGCTGCTTCATTCAACCAAGATGGTCCTACCTCTTTCGGAGATAATGCAGGACGAGAACTCTTCCTTCGAGGAGTATTTCGACGTTTTCTTTGTCCAACAGAACTTTGTTCGTTCATCGCTTGACCGGCCATAAGTCAGCAAACCTTTTCAAAAACAGATCTTAACCCAGATAAAAACCAGTTCGGTGATTCTATACGATTAAATCATTTTGCGGCACCCCTAAAATAACACACGGTTATTTTAATCTAAGTGGCAGTTACTGCTAATTAATATCAATAAAAATAGAGAGTTCCCTGCGAGGAAGTGCGAAGAAGAAGGAAGAAGACAAGTAGCTTCGACCCTACGCTTAAAGCCCCCATGAAAACCCAAGGAGGTTCTTCTCAGTTAACGAGGAAAGTATGCCGTTACAAATTAGTAAGGCTCGCTAGCTCGATCTTTCTTCGGTGCTGAAGTAACCACGAACTCTTTCCTACGTCTCTCTGCTAGATCTTGCACCAAAAGGGAGATGCCCTTACCGAACAACTCCTTTGCAGAATTCCATCCAGGAGATAATACAGCACCTAGAGCTGCTCCTGCCTTAAGAAAATTCGATCCGATAGCTTCTTGATGATATGAGAACTCTCCGCTCCACAAAACAACACCCGAGCTATCTTTTAAATTCATCGCTATAGAAACTGCTGCTGGAGAACTGGCACCCAATCTTCCTCCATCTCGCTCTTCAATCTTCACGACCTCAGTTTCTAAAACTGAATCAACCTTACTATCAAAAGCAACAATCCCATGCTTAGAAGAGTTCGGGGAAGAACTGATGCTTCCCATTACATATTCTATTTCACCGGCTAAATTAGCTTCATCTAATAAGATCTTATTCAACTCAGCACTATTCAAAGTGGCAGGAAGTTGCTCTCTGAACACTAACGGTGCGACACCGACCCTGTGTATTCTTAATAATTTTTCTCCGTCTACACCTCGAGTTGTCACACCAGGCCCACCGACTGAAAGTGCTGAAGAGGTAGCTGTAGAGCCATTAGCTCCATAGGTATACCTTTTAGAGCTACATCCAGATGATGAAAAAAGAGCTATTATTAAAAAGATAGAAAATAATC
>CAZTER010000326.1:0-3212 GCA_964612045.1 uncultured Bdellovibrionales bacterium | reverse complement strand
CAAAAAGAGAATCTACGATTCCAAAAACAAGTGGTGATGAAACAACCATCAGAGCATATCCCGATAGTGGTGGCATTCTAAAAATATGTAGTGAAGATGGGAGTGGTAACTTCTTCATGAAGAGACCAAACTTAATCATCTCAATGCCACCGACATTCGCAAAACATGTTCTGCCTAAGAACTTTGATAATGTGGTACGAAATTGACGCGCGAATCGATCATGGATTAACTCCATAGTCGGCATTCGACCACGAATAATTCTTTCTTGGTTAGCTAAATCAAACTTCTTGTAATTAGCCTGCTCCTGAGATTCAACAGCATCAGGCTCTACATCGCCCTCTGACAATCCTCGAAGGAGGGAGTTAATTTCATCTTGAGTTAAAACCTGATTCATTATCTCTCCTACTGAATTACAAACTGAGTGAAATAAACCTTGCTTACTTCTTCGCGTTTTAACAGCTCATTAGTAGCATCTTTAATCTGAGATTTTAGTTGATCCTTCCCTTTCTGAGACTCAAGCTCAGCCGCACTTTTAGCAGTGATTACTGAGATAATCTGATCTCTTAACGGAACAATTCTTGGATAAAATTTTCTTGGAACTTCTGTTCCTGCAAACTCAAGTTGAACTTGTAATCTTAAATAACGTCCACCATTTAAATTTACGACAAAAGTATCCATTGGAAACATTGGACCGACTCGATGTTCATCTTCACCAAGCTCATCTTCGTCATTAGATCCCTCTTCATGAAGCGCTTCAACTGGATCTGCTTTAGCAGCATCAGCCTCAAGCTCAGCAACTGCTGCGCGCTTATTAGCCATCACTAATAATGTAGTTGGAACTCCCGCTGCTACTAATACTAAGAGAGACACTATCAAGATAAGACCTATCCCGAGCCCCTTCTTCTTCGGAGCAACCTCAACCGGAGAGGCTTCATTCTTTTCTGTAGCTTCCTTCTCCGCCATCTTAGATCCTTGAAAACTCCACGCTACCTAAGCTATCGCCACACTCTACGCTCGGAAGTCCGACAGTAATCGCCGAAAGTGGAACACCACCGTCAATTATCTGACCCATCAACGTCATAGTTCTAGACATAGCTGAGAACTCCCCTTCTGCCCTCGTACCCTTATTAGATTCGAGGCACCATTTAACTCTTACTGCATTAGCCTTGTGATTCCATTTAGTTACCTCATCTTTTAGCTGTTTTAATCCAGCTTCTGTAAGGTGCCAGTTGGTTTCACTAAACCACTCTCTTGAGACCGCAATCTCAAGTTTACGTGGACCTGTCTTATCCTCTGCAATTTGGATGCCAGAACTCTGTTTGTCTTTGCTCTCTGGTTTGGTGGTAGCTACGATAGCAAGAAAAAAACACAACATAAGGGTCATTAGATCTGCCAAGCTTACATGCCATGTATTAACCTTTTGGCTAGCAGAATCGGGGAATAGGCTGTGACCTAATCTCTTCAGCTTCATTTCAATACCTCAACTGCCACTAATATATGCCCACCAGTCTCATTAAATGCTGCCTGAGAATGAAATAGATTCAGATCTATATTCGGATGCTTCTCCTCTAACTCATGTCGCACTGATAGTGCTCGAGAAACTGCTAACATAGCTGAATCAACTTCGTTATTAATCTGAGGAAATGTAGTCACAACTAATTTCAGATCATGATTCGAGAAAAATGCTAATAAAGCAGAGAGTTTTTCAGCTCTTGGAGTGGCCTCTCCTATTGAGAAAAAATCATCAATTCTAAGCGATTTTACTGAATTTTCAGCACTTATTACTGGAAGGTCTGATTCTATTTCAGCACTAGGAACTATCCGTCCCCTTACTAAAGCACCGACAGTAAATGTTAGAATAATGAAGATTATTGCTAGGTACTGAGTCGCAAATGCTGACCGAGATAAATTAGTTCCCGGCAATGACGAAGAAGTGACATTACCTCCTGACATAATCCTTATCCCACCTGAGAATACTTAGGGATGAAACCGAATAATCTCTGCTCCATAAGTAAATAGCTCTCTTGGCGCGACAATGCAGAGATTCCTTCCAAGGTAATGCTACTTAGTAATTCCTGCTCAATAACTCTATTTCTAACCTTTCCAGCTAGTGGAATTAAAAAGACATTTGAGAGCAAAACACCGTAAAATGTAGTTACTAATGCAATCGCCATTGCGCCACCAATTGCTGTCGGATCAGATAACTGACTCAACATCTGGATTAATCCGATCAAAGTACCTAAAAGACCCATTGATGGTGCATACTGAGCCATTGCTTCTAAAATCTGAACTGCCTTGAAACTCTGCTCACGCATAGAATCACGCTCAATCTCTAGAATATGACGAACATCTGTATTGTTTTGACCATCAGCAATTAGCTCAAGGCCTTTGCGCATAAGTGAATCATCTGTTACACGCGCAACCTCTTCCAAACTAAGGATTCCAGAGTGCTTAACAAGTTGGGCTAATCTGACAAATTCACTGATTCGGTCACGAGGAGAATCTATTTCCCCCCTTAATGTCTGAGATATCATTATTTGCGCACCTGAGATCTCTTTAGCTGAAAAGTTCGCTAATGTAGCTCCTATTGTTCCACCGAAAACGATTGCAAGACTGGGAATATCAAGGAAATTCATCCATGATCCACTTAGAGATACGGAGATAAGAATTAATGCTAACGAGAGCCCTATGCCTTGGATAAATGCACGATCTACGCGACCACGCGCCCCAATACTCCAATCGCTGGCGGATCTTTCAAATAGCATAAAACCTCATGGGATTATGGATTCCTAATTCCTAAACACACCTGTACATCAGGATACCTAGCAATCCCTGTGCCTACTTAAGGTATTGATACCTGGAGGTGATTACGCCAAAAACGTCAATATTCCGTCATTGATCTCACTTAGAGCGGTTGTAGGTACGGTTATTGGAGGGTATAACCCGTTAGTAAGTTTCTTTGTTCTCGCTCTACTTATGAATCCATTTCCAGACCTCTGGCCCCAAGCGTACATTCACTCATTAAATCCGTTTGCCTTAAAGATTACCGAATCATTCGGAATTAGATGGTATGGGTTAGCTTACTTAGCTGGTTTTTTTCTTGGCTATTTATTCATCCGCTGGATGGTATCAAAATCCGATCTAGGATTTCCTAAGAGCCTTGTTTCTGATTTTGTATTCTCTGCTGCAATTGGAACTGTAATCGGCGGAAG
>CAZTER010000325.1:0-3220 GCA_964612045.1 uncultured Bdellovibrionales bacterium | reverse complement strand
CACTTTGCCGCTTCAATTACATTAGATCCGGCAGGAACACTTACATCCTTTCCGTCAATTTTGATGTTCACCATCTGTGGTGTGCTAGTAGCGTTACTCATCTGCTATGCTCCAGTGCTGATATCTGTTGAACTCTTCTGACTAGAACCAATCTTTACTAGTCCATCCGATATTCTTTTCCTAAATTCCTCAGGGAACTTGCGAATAAAACCCTGCGCTGGCCAAGCTAACGCTTCCCCAAACGCACAGATCGTATGCCCTTCAATATTTTTTGTAATACTTTCCACTAACTCCACATCACCTGGAGCTCCATGTCCCTCTAGAATTCTGCCAAAGATCTTCTCGATCCAGTGGCCACCTTCTCTACATGGCGTGCACTGACCACAAGATTCATGCGCATAGAAGTGAGCTATATTTTGAGCCGCTTCAACCATATCTGTGGTTTCATCCATAACCATAAATCCACCAGACCCTAAATGAGATCCAGCAGCTACTAATGACTCGTAATCTATATTTACACCCTGTAATTCATCAGCTCTTAAAACAGGGAATGAAGAACCACCTGGCATAACAGCTTTTAATTTTCTACCACCTAAAATGCCACCACACTCATTCTCGATAAACTCAAGAAGTGGATAACCTAAATCGATCTCATAAACGCCTGGTTTATTAATATGTCCTGAGGCTGAAATTAGTTTAGTACCTGTAGATTTGCCGACACCAATTGCTGCATAGGCAGCTCCGCCATTCTCTAAGATCCAAGGCAACGCAGCGAGAGTTTCTGTGTTGTTAACAATTGTTGGGCAATTATAAAGACCCATTACTGCTGGAAAGTAAGGTGGTTTTAATCTTGGCTGACCCTTATTGCCTTCTAGTGACTCAAGCAATGCGGTTTCTTCTCCGCAGATATAGGCACCAGCTCCTCTATGCACAACCATATCCAGGTTAAACCCAGATCCAAATATATTCTTTCCTAAATATCCTTTGGCATAACACTCATCGATTGCACGTTGAATACGAATATATGGAAATCCGTATTCACCTCTTATGTAAATAGCTGACCAATTAGATTGAACTGCCCACGCAGCGATCATCATGCCTTCAATGCAGAGATGAGGATCGTTCTCTAGTAATAAGCGATCTTTAAATGTTCCAGGTTCACTCTCATCAGCGTTGTTAACAAGGTACACCGGCTTAGTGTTGCCCTTTGGAATAAATCCCCATTTAACTCCAGTAGCAAATCCTGCACCACCACGGCCACGTAGACCGGAAAGCTTCACCTCATCAGTGACAGCTTGAGGTTCCATCTTCAAAACTTTCTTAATTATCGAGTATGCACCACGTTTTTCTGCTGCTGATAGGATGTGTTGATCAGCAATACTTGTATGTTTTAGAAGGATCTGTTTGTGTTGTTTCATATACCTCTGCCTTCTCTCAAACCTTTTGACCTGGCAAAATCTCTGATTTTGAGTACTGCTTTAGTCCATCACCGATCTGATCATTAACAGTTGAAAGTCTCAGATCAGGTTGCTCTTCAGCTATCTCTTTTAAAAGCTTATCTAGTTTATCGATAGTAAGGTTCTCAAAATAACGGTCATTAATCTGACATAAAGGTGCGCTGCCACACGATCCTAGACACTCGACCTCTTCAAAGCTCCACATCCCATCAGCACTAACTTCATGAGCTGACAGGCCAAATTTGTTCTCAAGAAATGCTGTAATATCCTTGGCACCACGCAATGAGCATGACAATGTTCGACAGACTTGGAAATGATATTTTCCAACTGGCTTCTTGTAGTACATGGTGTAAAAAGTTGCGACCTCCATTACGTGAACAGGAGGAATATCTAGTTGTTGTGATACCCAATGAATAGCACCTTCATTTATTACACCTAACTCTTCTTGAGCTATATAAAGAGCAGACATAACCGCTGATTTAGGGTTCGGATATCTTGCCTTGATAAGGTTAATCCTCGCAACTGCCCTCTCTGATAAAGAAGCAGCTACATGATCTTTATTACTATGATTCTGATTATCACTACGAGCTTCCATAGCTTCTCCTCTACCTATCGCACTCACCACCGATCATATTAATCATTCCGAACGTAGGAACTATGTCCGCTACATTTAGACCGATTAACTGTTTTCTTAGTATGCCCATATGAATAAAACTTGGTGCTCTGACATGCACCTTATAAGGTTTGCCAGTACCATCAGATACGGTAAAGAAACCTAATTCTCCATTGCCGCCTTCAACAGGAAGATAAACCTCACCTACTGGCGGTTTTACACCGAAGATAACAAGTTCAAAATGGTTAATCATTCCATCGATAGAATTGTAAACTTCATCCTTAGGCGAAAGCATAATATGAGGATCTTCAACTGCTATCGCACCGGATGGCATATTATTTAATGCTTGTTCAGCAATCCTTAACGATTGTTCAATCTCAAGCATTCTCACCAAGAAACGATCATAGTTGTCTCCCTTTGATCCGAGAGGCACTTCAAACTCAAAATCTTCATAACTTGAATATGGAAAAGCTTTTCTCACATCATAATTGACGCCAGATGCTCTTAATAATGGACCTGTAAGACTGTAGTTAATGGCCTCCTCAGCAGAAACTGGAGAGACATCACACATACGATCCATAAAGATTCGATTTCTACTCAAAAGCCGATCTGATTTATCTAATAATTCACGTGCTGCTTTAAAATAACGCTCTGCTTTCTCTTTAAAATCAGCCGGTAAGTCAGCTTTTAATCCACCAACTCGAGCATAAGAGATTGTTAATCTTGCGCCAGTAACTGATTCGATTAATTCCCACATTAGCTCTCTAGCCTGAATCATGTAGAGCATTACAGTAAAGGCGCCAAGCTCCATAGCAGAGGCACCACAACATGTAAGATGATCGCTAACACGAGAGATCTCAGATAAAAGCACTCTTATATATTGGCATCGCTTTGGGACTTCGATGCCAAGAAGCTTTTCAACTGTTAAACACCAACCCACGTTATTAATAACTGGTGAAACATAATTAAGACGATCTGTGTAAGGCATCACCTGATTATAATCCACAGTCTCACACATCTTTTCGAAACCACGGTGCAGATATCCTAATTCGACATCAGCATCTACAATTTTTTCTCCATCAAGCTCTATAGAGATTCTGACAGTTCCATGCGTTGCTGGATGAGATGGTCCAAGGTTTAACACCATAGT
>CAZTER010000324.1:0-3229 GCA_964612045.1 uncultured Bdellovibrionales bacterium | reverse complement strand
ACTTAAAACTTCTTTTATATCTTGTGAATCTATCTGATGTTCAGGAGGCTTTACCGCATCAAGTAGAGGTTTTAGATATAAATATTTATTGTCATGATAATTTTCACCCCAACTTACCCATCTCTTATCCTTTTGAACGATTGAATATAGGTGATTAATTACATAGCCATAAGGCATATCGAGGCTTAATAACGATTTATCTGTTGGTATCTCTGTCAGTTTTGTAGAGAACCAATCAAAAAAACTCTCAGTTCCTGATCTCTCGCAGGTTGCAAAAGCTTCTTTCGCACTAAAAATATCATTCAGACAATTTTCCTTTAGTCGTTGTAGACCAATAGAGTTATTTTTTCTTGCTAAGCTAATAATTGCATTTCTTGCCACCCAGCCTACTGAAGAGCGTGTGGACGCAATCAGAAACTGCTCTGATATCTGCGGTAATCGCTCTTCTATCGCAGCATTGATAAATATACTCTCGAAAGGCCAGTGCGGAAGAGGCGAAAGTTCTGAGTTGAGTTGCTCTATCGCTAATTGCGCTATATTTGTAAGAACTTCGGTATTGATAAAATCAAAGGTTATCTCAAGTCTATATGGTAACTTTTGACAGATTTCCTGTACTCTTAAATAGCCCTCTCTGGAGTTCAGAAAAAGAAGAGCCAGAATTATCTCCCAGCTTTCATCCGTTTGAGCAACCTTTAGTATGTTATTGCTCGCTTCTTCTGGAAAAAATTCAGCAAATAGCTTAAGAGCCGTATTTCTAATAATTCCTGATTTATTCGTATACTTAAGATAGAGATCTTTTCCTTCTTTACCAATAATTTGACCTAGTACTCTTAGCACGGGGGCAATTTTCCTCCCTTTTAGCTCTCTAAGTTTCGTCTTTAATAGAGGAGTTATCTTATCTCCAATCTTAGATAGTGCTGATTCAAGCGAGGGGTGATGAGTATGTTGGCTAACTAAGCGATTAAGTATCGTATCCCAATAGTCTGAATATGCGGAGAGATCTATAGAGGCAAGTTCGGTCGCGCCGTTTTTAGAAGTATCGGAAGTTTTAGATAAAAATCTTTTAAGTGATTTATTAAAATCCATAGAATGACTGAGCAGATTATCATAGAGAAAAGAGAATACTAGTCACCAAAACTTAGGTGTTTGGAAGGTGAGTTTTTTGCAATTTTAGTTAAAAAGTAGACTACTTTATGGCAGATAGTCTTATTAAAATTGATTAGCCAGCTATATTTAATAATTATCAATAGCAGCGCTTGTAATTCAATCATATAGATAGTATTTCAACCTATTGTTAGCTATATAGAGCAAAAAGTACATATAGCATAAAGCCTGTAATATTAATTGGTTATTCAGTATTATGAAAAAGACCTATCGTTCTAAAACTAGACTTTCTAGAGCTCTTGGAGTGGCACTTACACCTAAAGCAGCTCGAATTATGGAAAAAAGACCAAACCCTCCAGGACAGCATGGAGGGAATAAAAGACGTTCTCGTTCGCTATATGGAGAACAACTATTAGAGAAGCAGAGGTTGAGACATCAGTATGATGTCAGTGACAATACTCTTAGAATTTATTTAGCTGAAGCTGAGCGTTTGCCAGGAAGTACTCCAGACAATTTAATTACGCTTCTTGAAGTTCGATTAGATAATATTGTCTATCGTTCAGGACTTGCTCCAACGATCTATGCTGCAAGACAGCTTATTAACCATAAGCATATTCAGGTGAATGGAAGAACTATTACTTTTCCAGGAAAGGCTTTAAAAGTTGGAGATGTTGTATCACCAACACAGAAAGCGCAGCAGATTAATTTAATAGTTGAATCTGTAAGGTCAGCTAATCCGCCATCATATTTGGAGTTAAAAAGAGAGAGTTTTGAAGCATCTCTAAAAAATCTTCCGAATAGGAGTGAAATTGCAGTTATTTGTGATTTACCACAGGTTGTCTCGTTTTATTCACGGTAGTTGATCGCTGAGTTAACTGTTTAATTGCCTGTCTATTTATTATGCGCTTAGTTTCAACTTCTGCTGAGGCACTTGTAAGACGCTTTACGGCGCTACTTGGAGAACCATGGTATGGCTGTACCAAAGAGCAGCATGTCTCTAGTTATCTTTTCACAAATCCATCTGAAACTCAGATTGTATTTCCAAAGGATAATCCAACTGCAATATTGGTAGAATTCTGGGGTCTTTGTGAGAAGACAATGACTTTAGAACCAGAGCTAAATTCATCTGGAGAGTTTCAGTATAATCTTCCCTTGAGGCCATTTGGATTTACAATTACAAACACACAGTGTCATTGCGGAAAGAATAAAAGAGTAATAGCGTCTTGCTTACCAGGGACTCTTGCAGAGTTGCTGCACGAAGTTATAAATATGAAAGACGAGGCAATGCGTCCCATCTTTAGAGATCTATTTATTCAGAAATATCTCTTGGAGTTACTTCCTTGTTCTCGATGGCCTGCGGCTCATGGAGTTTTAATAAGCGATAAGTTTTGATCAGTAAGGCTATCCTTATTAAGTAAGTGCTTACGGAGCAGCATAAGCTCAGTGCACTGCAAGCAGTGCAATTTCTGAAGTAGTACATATGGTAAAGTAGTGATGTCTACGTATTTTCGGTGGCTTAGTATTTAGTTCAGCATTTATCTCTTTTTAGAGTCCTGTCTTGATAGCTGGAATGTATTTGAGCTAGCCTTATCTCTTGGAGCCTGTCTTCCCTAAGGTCACGTCAGTAAGTTGTAGAATTAAAAAACTAGGAACAAGCTCTTGGATTGTTTATATAGTTTAATCTGTATTAGTAAAAAATTAGTTATTATATGAGGAGATATATATGGATTTAATAGTATTTCTCGTAATTGGTGTAATAGCTGGATGGATTGCTGGTGTCCTCATGAAAGGCGGTGGATTTGGCCTACTAGGAAATATTGCTGTAGGAGTAGTAGGTGCAATTATCGGAGGACATCGTCTCGGTTGGTTAGGGTTAGTAGCAACAGGATTAATAGGTTCTATTGTTACTGCAGTAATCGGAGCAGTCGTCCTCTTGTATGTAATAAGAGTTGTTAAGAAGGGATCTTAATTCTTAGAAAAGTGTGTGTTTTAAGGAAGTTCAGTAACTTTTCCTTGAAAAGTTGTTGTGAGATAATTTCGAAAGCTATTTCTAAGGAGCGACTATGCTAAAAACTACTAAGAATACTCTTGCAAAAGAAAATCGTGAGAAAGTTGTAGCGTTACT
>CAZTER010000323.1:0-3233 GCA_964612045.1 uncultured Bdellovibrionales bacterium | reverse complement strand
AGGACTAATCTTTGATCGGTATGGAGACCCTCTCGTTGGAAACCGTCCCGCATTTAATGTCGAATTCATTACAGAAGATGCCCCTCATCCTGAACAGGTTTTAGCTGAGCTTAGTAAGATTGTTGGAGTTGAGCCGCATATTTTACGAGCAAGAACAGTCGGTAGTAAGAAGCGACGTAGATTTGAACCAAAAATCCTTCTTAAGGATGTTTCTCGTGATGTTGTCGCTAAGGTAGCCGCGCAACGCTATAACTTGCCAGGAGTAGTGATTAACGTCGAACCTACGCGTGAGTATCTTTATGGTGATACGGCTGCTCATGTTCTCGGTTATATACGTGAGATTACAAATAAGCAGTTAGAGAATCCTGATTTTGCCGGTTATAGGTACGGGGACCTAGTTGGTCAATATGGAGTAGAAGCAAAGTTAGAGCGCCTTCTTCAGGGACAACGTGGCGTTCAATATGTGATCGTTGATGCTAAAGGAAATAGGATTGGAGAGTCCTCCTTCCAAAGAGAACAACCTGGAAATAATGTTACACTCACCCTCGATTTAGCTGTTCAGAAAGCCGCTGATGATGCGCTGAAAGATAAGAAAGGTGCGATTGTCGCGATGGATCCTAATACTGGAGAGATTCTAGCTCTATCTTCAGCTCCACGTTTTGATCCGAATATGTTTGCTTCTGAATTATCAGCTTCAGCATGGAATGATCTTGTGGGTGGCCCTGAGCGAAGGATGAGTGATCGCGCTTTACAGGGAACATTTCCACCAGGATCCATATTTAAGATCTTTATGTCTATAGCAGCGATATCTGAGGGAGTGGTCGGTTTAAGCGAACATTTTAACTGTCCGGGGTATTTAAATTTTGGTGGTAGAAATTTTAAATGCCACAAGAAGGAAGGGCATGGAAGTGTGGATCACTATGATGCTTTGGTTCAATCCTGTGACGTATTTTATTACTCAGTTGGTAATCGTTTAGGAGTTGATAGAATACATCAATACGCCTCATTATTCGGTTTTGGTGAGAAGTCAGGAATTGACCTCCTTGAGGAGAGTCAGGGATTAATTCCTTCTACTGCATGGAAGAAGAAAGCATTTAAAAAACCAGAGATGCAAAAGTGGTATCCAGGAGAGACCCTTTCTGTTGCCATTGGTCAGGGTGCTGTAACGACAACACCAATTCAGATCGTGCGTGGTGTTAGTGCGGTAGTAAATGGCGGTAAGCTTCTTACCCCGTTTGTTGTAAAGAGAGTTGAGTCTCATGATGGTCGAGTGTTAGAGCAGTTTGATCAATCTCAACATTCAAAAAAGTTGGATGTCTCCGATAAGATCTTAGAGATAGTTAAGAAGGATATGGTTGGTGTTGTTAATGATCCGCGTGGCACCGGTAAAAAATCTAAAGTTAGAGAGGATCTAAATATTACTGTCGGTGGAAAGACTGGAACAGCACAGGTAGTTTCTCTAGAGTTAACTGGAAAACACCACGCCTTTAATGATCACGCATGGTTTGTCGGATATGCTCCAGCTGAGAAGCCTGAAGTTGTAGTTGTTGCACTTGTTGAAAATGGTGGTCATGGTGGTGCTACTTCAGCGCCATTGGTGAAGAGTGTTTTTGAAGCGTTCTTTGATAGTCGAAGACCAGGAGTTAGACCGGGGGTAAATCAGAAATGAGTTCAGTCTTGATTGATCGTCGTCTTATTCGATTTTTTGATTGGGGTCTGTTTCTAATCTCAATAGCGATACCAGTGGTTGGTTTAGTTGTGTTGTATAGCGCTGGATATAATCCCGATGCAGAAAATACAGGCTGGCTACCTTTTGGCTTTGAAAGTCAGGCGTTTACTAAGCAGTTAATGTATTTCCTCGCTGGCTTGTTTGTTATGGCGATAGGATTCACTATCTCTCCTCAATGGGTTTTTAGATCCGCATGGTGGATATATTGCGGAGCAATATTGCTTCTAATCGCGGTTCTTATATTTGGCGTTAAGATTAACGGTGCTCGTAGTTGGATCCCTCTTGGTGGAGGTTTTAATATTCAGCCAGCAGAGTTCATGAAGTTAGGAGTTGTTATAGCGCTCTCTCGCTATCTGACACTTCATGCACCGAAAGAGGGGACTTTCCGCCTTTATCAACTTTTTATGCCGGCGCTAATAGTAGCATTCCCAGTTTCGCTAATCATGCTGCAACCAGATTTTGGAAGTGCAGCAGCATTGACCTGTACCTCAACACTTATGATTATCTTTGTTGGGATTAATCGTAGGTTAGTGATCACCTCAGCTATTGTGGGAGTTATCTTAGTTGCAGCCTCTGCTCCGTTAATCTGGAATAATCTTAAACCTCATCAACAACGTCGTTTGGCAACATTTATTAATCCTGAAGCTGATCCTAAGGGAAGTGGTTATCATATTACGCAATCAATTATTGCAGTTGGTTCAGGGGAGTTCTTCGGTAAGGGATTTTTAGGTGGAACTCAAACACAGCTAGCATTTCTTCCGGAACATACCACTGATTTTATCTTCTCCGTATTAGCAGAAGAATGGGGGTTCGTAGGTTCAGTTCTCGTGGTGGCTTTGTATCTTCTCCTGATAATTCGGCTAGCTATGGTAGCTCTTAGAGCTAAGGATTCATTCGGTGTTTTTCTCTCGGTAGGCGTTGGTGCAGCTTTCTTTGTTCATTCATTCATAAACATAGGTATGGTGATTGGTGTAATACCAGTTGTTGGTATTCCCCTGCCACTGTTAAGCTATGGAGGTTCTTCTGTTCTATCGATGATGCTGGCTCTAGGTTTAATTTTGGGGATCAGTATGCGAAGAACATCATTTGCCCAGGGAGGAAAGTGAGAGTTTTTTCGGTTTTAGGATATAAATTAAATATAGTTATAGCAGCCATCTTTTTACTTCCTTGTAGTGAGATTACTCAGGCAGTTGCTGACTCCGGCAAGGGCAACAAAGGATGGTATTCTCCTGAGGACTTTCTCTCCAAAGTAAAGCCTAGTTTCGAAAATGGACTAGCGCAGAATACATATTACGATACAGAAGATTTAGTCGGCTGGCATTCAGATCAATTAATAGGTCAACACTCCTTAGTATGGAGTGGCTCTAGTTGGAGTGTAGAAACTACACTTTCAAATCCACGCTTTGAGTTTTTAGCTAGTAACCAATCCGCTGAGACAGACGAAGTAGAGAAAGAAGCAGAGAAGTTCTTTCTTGAGATGGCTTTTCCAGATGGCTTGAATTTT
>CAZTER010000322.1:0-3234 GCA_964612045.1 uncultured Bdellovibrionales bacterium | reverse complement strand
TGCCATGCTTTACACACGGTATAATCGGGTTGTTTTTGGTTGGCGTCATATTATCTATCCTATCTCTCTCTGGGGGATCTTTTTCGCTATGTGCTGGACTCCATGCAGGATGGATCTGCTCTGTAAAGTCTCTGTCAACAGTAACTAGTGCTTCAGATTGGGTTGTTTTTGCAGAATCAACTGGTACTAGGTATTTCTTAGTAGCGCATCCTTATGGATGGTTTTCTATTATCCTAGTCGGGTTAATGGCTTTTGGATCGCTATATCGACAGCGACGAAAAGCTATACCTTTAAAGACTTGCAGAGCTTAATCCATCTGAGAGTAGAGCTAACCTTTGCTTTCTTCGACCTGAGATTCTACGTCTAGGAAGTTTTTCCTCATCATCAGAGTAATTTGGTCGCTTGGAGAGTGGAATCTCCAATGATTTTGCTAAGGCTGAAAATAGATCCTCTAGCGCCCTTCTCTTTATTCTTGAAACATGGCATCGGCTATATCCAAGTTCATTCGCTACTGCTGTTAATTGTTGTTCCTTAATAAAGATTCTCTCAATTACCTCTCTTGCGATCGGATCAAGATTGTCTCTTGCGCAGTCTGATAACTTTAATAGCTCTCTCTTAAATAGATTCTCATCTGGAAGCGGCAAATCTTCCCCAGTTAAAGCATCAGCGATCTCCATGGAATTAGATCCAGCTCTGTTGCAGATCCCAGCATGCAGATTTAGGTTACTTTCAATCTCAGAGTCTGTTACTGGAATCGTGTTTAGATTTGCAGCATCGGATACAGCACGAATCAAATTACCGCGCATATGGTAAAATAAAAACGTTATGAATGAGGCACCGAATCGTGGATGAAATCTCTTTGCGGCTTCACATAGTGATAGATCTACAATGCTATCGACTTCGGCAGCATCAAGGCGAGAATGCCATTTTCTGAGGATACTTCTGGCGATCTTTTGAGCTTGAGTTCTGTGGTCTAAGATTAAGTTCTCTCTCTGTAGAGGTGTAAGTTCAAAGCTCTTTCTCTTGCTCGGATCGAGTTTAATGACCTTCGCTGATAATTTTGGCTTTACCTTGCGAGGTCTCGCAGTAGGCGCTGCAATTTTTCTTCTTAGAGCTGTCATGCGTTTTCACCCCTAAAATGGAGATCCCCCTACACGCTGCATCTCCAAATGAGTAACAAACGTGTGGCTTGCTTTACCTCTCATCCGGTCCTACGACTAAGTCGCTTCAAGTAATCTTAATGACTTATTAAAATACTTAAGTTACTGATTTATCTGGCTAAAAATGACCTATCGCGTTATTCTTTAGGTGTCGATAATTGAAATAGGTTGAAAGTTATCAGGTGGATATAGCGGTTGCAGACTATGGAATTGGCGTGGAAACGATGATCTTAACTGAAGAACAGGTTCATGACTTGGTTACTGAGCATATGGGGTGGACGCAAAGCATCGCACGTTCGGTGGCGCGCTCTTGGAATATGGATTGGCAACTTGATGGCTTAGATGGCGCAGCTCTTGAGGCCTTACTATTTTGCGCCAAGAGGTTTGATCCAGAGCGAGGAGTGCCTTTTAGGGCATACGCCAGAAAGAGAATTCATGAGTCTGCATCAGAAGCTGCAAGAAAGACGAAACAGTGGCACAGAGGTGGTCCAAAGATTGAAAGCGATCCTAGAGCACATGAAGTTGCTGGAGAACTTTTAAATATATTCCCAGAGTTAAGAGTCGGTGATCTTCCAGTAAGTGAAGATAGCGATGATGATCAACGAGCCTCTATACGCCAGCTATTAATGGGCGCAGCTATCGTTACAGCGCGTCTTGATGGTGAAGAGCCTAGAAGTGTTGAAGATTCAGTTGATACTCGTCGTACTGTTGAGATTATGGCGACATTAGACCTAGTTCATCAACTTATCCTATGGAAGATCTATTGGGAGGGAGAGTCATTGCGTGGAGTCGCTGATGAATGGGAGACTGATGAATTAAACATAATTCGTGAACATAAAGCTCTCCTTGCCTTCCTTCAAAAGGCGATGACTAAGGGTAAAGGAACTCAGACCCCAAAGGTGAGACCAGGGCTTAAGGGAATTAGTGCTAAGTTGTGTGGTGGTACGAAGAAAGCTCCATTTTCGGCGCTTTTAACTGGAGCAACTCCAAATACGATATAGAGGATTTAACTATGGTGGATGAGATTAAAGGTAAAAAGATCGGTGGAGTTAAAGCTACTGAAGTTCATGGAGCAGAAGCTTCCTCTGAGGTTGATAAGACAGAGAAAGTTTCAAATGTCTCCCAAGTATCTGAGGTAAAGGGTGCTGCTGGAGTAGATAAAGCTTCTGGTGTTGGTGGCGTTGGTGGAAACCGACGAGCAACGCGGATAATGTCTGCCGCAGAGCGTGAGCAGCTTCTGGCTCTTGTGGATGATGAGGCAAAAAAGATGTTCAGTGGAACTCAGATGTCGCCAGAACGGCTGCAGACTGTGCGACAAGCAGTTAAGATTGCGATTGATTCTGGTATCATAGTTCAGGAAGATCTAGATAAAGGGCCGGTAAAAAATTAATTACTTTTTCAGAGAGTTTTAGGATTATCTGCAGAAAGCTATTTAATTAGATGCGCTAAGTAGAGAGCATAGAGTCTAATAACCCCTGCACAACTTTTTCAGAGGTGTGAAAGATCTCCTCAACTTTGTCTGGATTAATCTGCTTAGCTAGGTCTCTCGCTAGGTCACTCTCTCCGTGATTCAAGAAATCTCTTATTACTCCCATCGCTACTAATAATTGATTCGGTCTAGTTCCGACAACTCTTCTCATTATCTCAGCTCCAATTCTACCTGGGGTTATAGAGTCGTAGTATGTCGCAGCTAGGACTAAGTGTGGAGCCGCATCCTGATGGAGAAATTCGTCACCATTTATAGCTCTTTCAGCACAATACATAGATTGAGTCATTGCAGCTTTTGCTAAGGCTTTCTCATTTTTTGAAAAAGAGGCTGCAAGATAACTATAGTTTACCATTAGACCGAACATTTGAGAGCCATCGCGCCTTCTTTTCAAATTAAAAGCGATTTTAGCTACTTCATCTGCCCTATGTCTCGCTAGGTGTTTAGATAGTATTTCATCTCTTCCAGCTTTTGCTATCTTTCTGCACAGTGGTCGGTCAGCAAGTAGGCGGTTAATCGCTTCTGCTGCAGAACTGACATCTCCTTTTTGATATGTCACTAAATGCTTATTGTCCTGAAAAAGATCAA
>CAZTER010000321.1:0-3240 GCA_964612045.1 uncultured Bdellovibrionales bacterium | reverse complement strand
CAATAATGATTGTAACTAATCCAACGACATAACTAATTGAATCTCTCAGTGCAAAAACTATTGGATCTTCATGCATATCGCCTCGATGCGCTAAAAGCCAAACTCTAGAGATCCAATACAATAATAGAGGAGCTATCAACCATAAGATCTCAGGATTAGAGTAGAGGAAGCGGACTTCATTACTATTAATAAATAAAGTCAGAACTAATACTGAGATATATCCAGCAGCAGAGCCTAGAGAGCCAATCTGCTCAAGATCAGCTGATTTATAACCACGACCATGACTACTGTCACCATTAGAGAGTCGAAGAGCAAATAACTCTGAGAATCTCTTTACACATGCCAAACTAAGGAAGAAAAACATAGAGAAGGCTAAAAGCCATTGAGAAACAGTAACTTCTGCGGCATAGCCACCAGCTAATATTCGGACAGTATAAAGTGCAGCAAGCACTACAATATCTAAAACTATAATCTGCTTTACCACTAAAGAATAAGCCAATGTGGTGGCGAAATAGACCACCAAAGCCTCAGTAAAATTAATATTTATACTAAATGCTAAGAGGAAAGCAGAAAAGAAAAGGATCGGAATCAATACTAACCCATAAGAGATGGGTAGCGCTCCACTCGCAAAAGGACGGAATTTCTTTCGTGCATGACGACGATCAGAGGAGAGATCAAGAAGATCATTAACTACATAAACTGAAGAAGCACATAAACTAAAAGAGAAAAATGATAAAATTACCTTACTCAAGGCTTCGCTATCAAAAACCTTATGCGCCAATAATATAGGAACAAAGATAAGAAGATTTTTAACCCACTGATGAACTCGCAGCTCTTTTAACAAGACTGCCAACGACGGAGAGAGAGAAGAAATTAGTACTGGTTCAACTCTGGAGACCGCACGTACCTTATCTAAAAAGGAATCGGTGTTACTTACTACAAATACTTCCTGACTCTCCCTCCAAATTATGAGATCTGCGGTCGAATCTCCAATATAGCCATATCGTCCACGACCATAATTCTCATCCAGTAGATCTCTCTTTCTCCTTCCTTTAAGGTTAGTCTCTTCATCAGAAGCGATAACTGCATCAAAGATATCTAAGTGATCTGCTATAGCCTGTGCATAAAATATATTACTGGCTGTTGCCAAAACTATCTTACGCCCTTTGGCTCTCTCTTTGTTTATTAACTCTATAACTGCTGGATTATAAGGAAGGTGCTCGACATCCAGTCTAACATGACTTGCCAACCACGACTTTAGATATGCCCGCCCTCGTAGCAGAATGAATGGCACTAACAAAAATTTTATAATGGACTGCTTAGCTAGAATAGCTAATGCTTCATAAAGCGAGTCAGATTGAATTAATGTTCCATCAAGGTCGACACATAACGGAATCTCAGAGCTATATCCAACGCCGATCTTTACCAACACCTCATCTGAATCCGTCATCTCTCCCACTCTTCAATCGTCTATTTTCAATCTCTATTTAAATAAGTTGTACTTTAGAATTGCGTAAATGGCTCTAAATCCATCTCTCCAACCGATCTTTTTCCCCTCTGCATAAGTGCGCCCGTAGTAAGAGATGCCGACCTCATAGATCCTCCAATCTCCTTGAGAGATCTTGGCTGTAATTTCCGGCTCAAATCCAAAACGGTTCTCTTCAATACTAATATTTTGGATCACTTCACGTCGGAACATCTTGTAACATGTCTCCATGTCAGTAAGATTAATATTCGTACACATATTAGATAGAAGAGTAAGAAATTTATTTCCCATCATGTGCCAGAAATAAACTACTCGGTGAGGTTCTCCACCCATGAATCGAGAACCAAAGACAACATCAGCTCGATCTTTCAAAATTGGCTCTAATAATTTAGGGTATTCTTGAGGATCATATTCAAGATCTGCATCTTGAACTACAACGACATCTCCAGTTGCACTCTTGAATCCAGTACGAAGAGCTGCACCCTTTCCTTGATTCACTTCATGAAAAACTATCTTGTCTATCTTACTACTAAGTGGCCCCTTCAAGATCTCTCTAGTTCCATCAGTTGAGTAGTCATCCACTAAGATAAGTTCTTTATCAGCTATTGGAGCAGCTCTCACAGCGTCAATTATAGACTCAATCGTATCAACTTCATTATAACAAGGGATAACTATAGATAACTTCATCTCTACCACCTTTTGGTCCTAATGGTTAATTCTCTAGGCCAAATAGAAAAATGTAATCCGAAGGACTATAGATCAACTTGTAAAAGGGATAAACCACCTGAAAAGACTATATATTATCGATGAATCTGCTAATAAACAGGCAGATGGACGCGAAGCTCAAAAACTTATCAATAATCCTTCGATTTTATCTCAAGGCAAGAATGGCAGGAGTGCTAATTTGCTCCCCTTTATCTACATACCTTAGCGCCTGATCTAATCCATCAAGAAGCGCTCCTCCACCTGACGACAACCAAATACCAGACCCCTCGTCCCCATGAAATTCTCTCTCTTTGAGGAGATGCTCAAGGCTATTCCCCCCACCAAAGATCGCCATTCTTGCGGCATCTTTCTTAACCCAAGTAGACAATGCTTTATATGATTCGCTGGTTCCAAATCCAAAGGGATCTTTCTTGTAGTATCCAAGAGGCCCTACTCCCAACACTCTGGTAATCCCTGCTCGACTAAACTCAATCTCTGGACGAAATGGATATTGGTCTAATGCAACATCATTATCTGCTAACCGCAGGTTACCTCGTCCACCTGTTAAAACTGTTTGCCATTCTCGAGGTTGCTGGTTAGAGCCTATACCACGATATCCATCAGGAACTAAGAAACGAACTTCAGGAAACTTTCTAACTAATTCATTTAATTTATTCTGATGGATCTGATCTGAACTTATAGGGGTCTTTCCAAGCTTTGCCCCATTCGCTGCAAGAAATGTCGTTCCGAAAAGTCCTCCCAAGTAAACCAATCCGATCTTTTGACTTTCGAGGATTCTTCCTAACAGCAAAAGTTTTGTACCAAACTTTTCATGATCACCACCGAGAACAAGCCCAATAGATCTATCTTTTGCTCCATTCACAAACTCAAGCAATTTCCCCCATTCAGCGATCGCACCTGGGCCAAGAGCTTTTTTATGCTTTGCAAAGATCTGAGGAATTCCATCGACAGAGAACTGATCTGCTCGATGTCCGACACCGAAACCATCATTAACAACGAGATCAAAAGCTGCTTTCAAACGCGCTGTA
>CAZTER010000320.1:0-3251 GCA_964612045.1 uncultured Bdellovibrionales bacterium | reverse complement strand
GTTAGTGATGTAAACTTAGACCAGCGGACAGTCACTTGCTCTTCAACAGGAAGAAAAGCATCACTTAATGCTCCGTTAGCTGGACTTATCTTTAAACTTAGACCTGAGATTAAATATATAGTTCATTCTCATATAAACCTTTCAACGGCATCTTCTACAGGAGTAGTTACCAGTCCTGGGACACTTGAAGATTGCAGATCTGTAGAGCAGTTAGTTCTTGATGGGCATCAGGTAATTTATCAACCTGACCATGGTGTTTTGATACTTATGGAGGATTTAAAAGATCTTCCAACGCTTCTGGCTCAACACTCTATTTATCACAAGAATCCTCAACTTTATGATCTTGCTTATCATAGATTTACAAGGCGCTCCCGTTTAATAGATCTTTTTGAGGATCTTGTTTCCAAAGATGGAAAGATTCTTGATATGGCTGGTGGCACCGGTCAAGTTTCAAAACAACTTCGTTCCCGTGGGTATTCAGATATTACGATAGTAGATCGCTCTCCGGGGATGCTTGATTACGCCAAATCTCAACTACAAGAGATCCCGGATGAGCATTTTGTTGTTTCAAATATGGAGGATTATAGATCTACAGATCTATTTGATGGAATTATTGTTCGCCAAGCTATTAACTATCTATCTGCGGATCAATTAGGAGCAGCTTTTAGGTCTTTTAAAGATGTTTTAGCTCCTGGAGGAAAGCTACTATTCAATACCTTTAACAGTGACCTTATCCCTCCTAAGAGAGTTCCATTCAAACGTGATGTAGTGGGTGATTCTATAGTTCTTACACTTGAAGGTAATCGCGTTGAAGGAGAGGTAATTACTCACTCTCAACGGACTGAGATATATAACGAAAAAACTGGAGAATATAGTCAGGTATATGACCTTAATTCATTCTATCGTCATCCTTTAGGGGTTTATGTTGATAAGTTAAAAGAGGGAGGTTTTACAGAGATTAAAGCGGTAATAGAGGGAAGTTCAATCTATGTCATCGCTAGTTAATTCTCCTAAGCAAGATTCACTATTCTCTGCCGTCTCACTTCCTGCTGGATATAGAGTAGGAGAGGAGAATAAAACTTTAAGAGACGATACAAGGATAGATTTAAAATGTGGTGAAATTTTAGATGATTCTGGAGCTATGTATTTCCTTCCCAGTATCGTGCGGCTACAGAATAAAGTTAATCCATTATCTTCTGAAAAACATTATCCAGAAACATTAGGTCTACAATCCTTCTTACGACAGAGTGAAAAGCTTGTCTTTGGAGATGAGGTTGATGGTCTTGCAAGTGCGCAGACAATAGGAGGTGCTGGTGGTTTAAGCCTTGCTGCTATTACATTGAAGCGCATCCTCGGTAGCTCTGATGTCATCATGGATGACCTAAGCTGGGGTGATCACGCGCGAATATTTAAAATGGCTGGATTTAATGTTCATACTCATAACTATCTAACACCAGATAGGGAGGTGGATTTAGCAGCTATTGTAAAATCCATTACAACAGCGCAAAAGGGATCTTTAATCCTTTTCCAACCGTGTGCTCATAATCCAACCGGGATTGTTCCTGATGGGAATAATTGGAATGAAATTCTTAAATTATGTAAGGAGCAGAAAGTTTTTCCACTTTTTGATCTTGCATATTTAGGATTAGGAAGAGGAGTTCATGAAGATCTTGTGCCGATTAGATTGGCGATAGGAATGGGTATTGAGTTTGGAGTAGTAACCTCATTCTGTAAGATCTTTGGAATGTATGGTCATAGGTTAGGAACTCTTACCTTAAAGATTAATGATTCAACAGCAGCAGAAAAACTTATCGAACAATTAAAGATTACAGTAAGAGCAACGTACTCATCTCCACCGATCTATCCTGCGAGAATTGGTGAGATGTTACTAAATTCATCTGAGATTTTTGAGAATTGGCAGTCAGACCTTCAATCTGTGAGAGAGTTGATTACTCTCCGTCGCCACGCTTTAGACAGATTACTTAAAGATCGTGGAGTTGACCTTTCTCTTCGAGCTCAGAGTGGGGTATTCGCATGGACTGGGTTATCTAGAGAACAGGTAAGAAAACTTTCCTCTAATCATGGAGTAGTGATTCCATCTAATGGAAGGATCTCGTTAGGAAAGTTACTGCCTGAGCAGATTGAAAGAGTTGCTGAGGCGATATCTCACGTTATTACTGAATGATTATCTGTCGATAACCCCATGTAATAATTGACTTCTCAGTTTTGTCTAAGAGAAGACACAAAAACACTGAATCAAATTAGAGAGTTAGGCAGATTAGTTAAAAAGGTACTAACGAGAAATCTATAGTGAGTTCTGCAACTCTTGAAAAGCTATCTATTGCTAGTCCTCATGAAGATCGGGCGATTGATGCTCCATTGTCCGCCACAGCGCAATTTGAAGTTAAAGGTTATCGAGAGTTTATCGCAAAGTATGGAATCTTAGATTCCAATCATCCTGTATCTCAGTTTGTTGAGGAGAGAATTAATAAATTAACTCCTGATATTAGCTCTGATGATAAGCCTCGTATCGTTGTACTAGGAAGCATTGGGTGTGGGATAAATGCCTTTGCATTTTCTAATGGTGTAATCGCTATCACTCCTGAGTTCTTTAAATTCTTTAAGTATACAGAGGAGCTTGATGCTGTTTTACTTCATGAATCTCGACATGTAGTAGGCGAGCATTCTAAAAAGCTTAAAGAGGCTGATAGTATTGCGGTAGTAGTAGGTGAGCTCAGGTTATTTGAGTACGAGAGTGATACAAGCGCCTATATTAATCAGGCAGATCCAAGATGTGATTCAAATCCTCGAGGTGCCATATCGTTATTTGAGAGACTAAGAGACCTCTCAAAAGAGAGATTTCGTGGGCATGAAGGATGGGATATCGCTCATGGTAGATTAACTGAGAGGATCTCGGTACTTCGAGGTGTTTCACAACAGTTTGAGTTAGGAAGCTCTGGAAATCCTTTACAAGATCAGATTCAACGTGAATTAACGCCGTTTCCAGAACAGCTATCGGCATTATGTATTAAGCTTGGTGCTAGCAAATTTACTCCATTAAATACACCTGGCCAGTATGGAGCACCTTCCTTCAACACTTGGCGGAATGAATTACAAAAGGTAATTTTGGGAGCAAAAACTCTCTCGCAGAGAGAAGTATTAGTAGATTTTTTTAGGCGATATCACGACTTTGGCATTGAACATGGAGTTGAGGCAAGGTTATCTAAGGAGGTAAATTCACTCCCCTCTAG
>CAZTER010000319.1:0-3278 GCA_964612045.1 uncultured Bdellovibrionales bacterium | reverse complement strand
ACCACCACCACCAACTAATGCCATTATCTGTCGTGGACCAAGGGGAGGATCTCTAATTTGTACTAGAGGCAATGTAGGCAAAGATCTAACAGAAGCATGTTCAGATGGTGGAGGTGGAGGAACATATGCCTGTGGAAACGGAACAATTGATGTGGCTTATCTAGAGGAATGTGATGATGGCAATACGCATGGTGGAGATGGATGTAACGCTCGTTGCCAGCTAGAAGAAACTCCAACTCCAGAACCAGAAGTATGTGATGATGACACTGATTGTGAAGCTGGTATGTGTTGTTTCGCAGGTTTGTGTATGTGGGGTTGTGTTCCTACTCCTACGGCGACTGAAGAGCCTGAAGAAACTTCAACTCCAGAAATTGTTGAAACAACTGAGCCTACAGTAGAGGTTACACAAACTGAAACTCCGACTCCAGAGACGACAGAGTCACCGACAATTACTCCAACAGAAGACTATCCGACACCAACAGAAACACCTGAAGATACACAAACGCCAACTCCGACAGTAAGGTGTGAAGATAATGATGATGGGAACGATATTTGGATACCTGGAAAGGTTTCTATCTATAGAGGAGAAGATCTTTTATATAGTGAGTCGGATAGCTGTGGCGGACAACCTGACGCAGTTGTAGATACAATGTGTAACCAACTCGAGGATGGAATTGATTATACAACGCAAGGTTGTCCTGATGGCAGCTGTTGTAAAATAATGGAAAATGGTTCAGCCGCGTGTTCATATACTGCATGTGTAACGGCTACCCCAACTGTAACTCCTACAGCTTCACCAACTAGTACTCAATTCTGTGTTGATTTAGATGGACAGAGTGGAAATTTATCTAATACTGCATTGTTGTCTCCATCCTCTGCCTCGTTAGTTATAGGATCAGATAATGTAGTTACTTATAATGATATGTGCGCAGTAGAGGGTTCAAATCAGGTTTATGAAGCTTACTGTAATGAGAGCCGAGAGCCGATGCGTTCATTTGCAGATTGCCCCTCAGGCACATGCTGCAAGACCATAGGTGGCTTAGGAGCATGTAGTAGCAGTGGTTGCCCAACTCCTACACCAACACCTGATTGTGGTAATGCAATAAAAGAAGGAACAGAGCAGTGTGATGATGGAAATCAGATCAACGATGATGGCTGTGATACAGATTGTAGAGTCCAGGTATGCTGTATATGTGAGTGGCAAGATAATGGACACTTCGCGTGTGATTCAGGACGTTTCCAGGCAGAGTGTAATAACTTTGTAGGGAGTGAGCAGTGTAAGGATGCAACACATATAGTAAACCCAGTGCATGCAAACACTGCAGGAATTCCAGCCGCGAATCCTGAGAGATGGTGTATTTCTAATCCTAATCGACAGACTTACTCTCAATGTAGCGGAAAGAAGACAATCTATCAGTATAGTGGACATGGAGACCGTGATACTGCTTCATATTGCGTAGAAGCTGTCGCCAACGCATGTATTACGAAGAGTGGAGGAGTTCCACCAAGATATCTTACCTGTGTTATGGAATCGTGTAGTTCAGTTGCAGATTCTTCTGCACTAACCTCTGTGCTTAATAATATGCAGTCTCGGTATCCTTGGATTCAATGGGATGTAATAGGAGCTCCGCAAGTTATTTACACAGATGATAATGGAGATAATCCTGATATCTGTCAGCCTAGATTGAAGTATTCAATCGGTCCAACTGGATTAAACATACAAGCACAGCCTTGTAGTGAAATAATCGGCAAACCAGCACTCGCTAACGCTTGTGAAAGTATTGAAACAACACAGTGCTATGACGATCAGAATAATAGCTGTTCGTTAGAAAATGGAACTTATCCAAACAAAACTCTTTATGCTTGTCCAGATAATCCAAGCTCTCACTATGGAGCTGTGGTAGGTGAGGAGTATGTGATGGATGCTACATGGAAAGAGCAATCTTGCTCTCCTGTGCCGTGTCATCTGACCTGCTTAATGCCTCCATATGCTCAACTTGGATGCGAAAATGTAGTAGGTCCGGGAGAGGATAATTGTTCGATGTGTGGGGAGTAGAGTAAAAAGCTTTGCTTGTAAAATTATAATTGCTTATAGCTATCTAGTTTTTACTATAAGTCTCATCAGTTTGTAATATTCTAAAGCCAAATTTACTCGCGATGTGAATAGTCAGTCAAGTTTGTGTAATTACTATCAAAATCTAAATTTACTAGTTCGCGACCATATTTTTATAAAATTAGCATCACTCAGCTTTTAGGTTGATCCAAACAGCATGTGCATTGTCGATGTTGTTTCGTAAAGATTTTACGATAAGTTCAATCTTTCGATCATTAGGAATTTCGATTTTAAAATCAGCCTTTGAGTGAGTTGAGTGTATGCGCGATGATTTATAGAGGATTTGTCCTTGAGAACGGATTTCACATTCTATTTCTGCATCTAGAAATTTATCTTCTAATGCACAACTACCTGAAAAAATTTTTGATCCTTGTTCAATCTCAATAGTGATTTTAGAATTAGCATGAGTGCCAAGTCCTTCGCTTATCGTGTTTTTTTGAACAATAATTGGAAATCCTTCGACAGAACGGTTTATTTTTAATTTCCCCCAATCTTGTTTGTTGCTCAGGATTTTAAAATATGAGGGAATTCCTTGCTGAAGAAAAGAGATTTTTTCGAAGACACTTCCTCCTTCTGCAGCTTTTTGTAAAGATCTACGGCATTGATACTTAGATTTTTGCCATCCATTAAAGAAAGTCGGCACTTGTTCTCCTAAGTGACAAAATAATTGAGCATAGCGATACCAATCAGGATCGCTTTTATTTTGAAGTTTTGCCAGGAGTAATGTCTCCCAATTTTCATCAACCCAAGATTGATTTTTTTGACCCTCTTGCAGGTCTGCTGCTGAAGAATATGCATCAAGAAAAAAATCTTTACCTGCCATGTAGGCAAGCTTTGGCTTCGTTAGAGTTTGTTCTCCGTAGTTCGCAAAATATTCGAATGGAACTATGATCTCAAGCGCGAGTAGCTCTTCAAGGCTATTTATCCCAATATTTACTAATTCTTGCTTAATAAGATCATTAGTTAATCGATTTTTGGCTAATTCTAAATTAATTGCCTCTAATGGCAATTCAGATCCGATTAAGATAAGATCAGCATCTCTTGAGAAAAGTCTAGCGTTAGGGAATGATCGAGAAAAAGTATTAAAAACAAATTTTAAAGTTTCTGGTGAGATTGAGTATGTATAAAACCACTGAGCATAGATTCCTCCTGGCGCGAGACGTTT
>CAZTER010000318.1:0-3282 GCA_964612045.1 uncultured Bdellovibrionales bacterium | reverse complement strand
CTGGTAGCCGTTGTATAAGTTCATCAAATCGTAACTTTGTAGGCAGACAAGGAGTGGGAAGTTTTACCCACCTCGCTTCTCCGGCAACAGTTGCTGCCTCAGCTTTAGCTGGCAAAATTACTGCACTCTAGTTCTATCGGGAGAAGATATGGAAAAATTTCAAAAATTAACTACTATTGCTGCGCCGTTTCCACTGAAAGATGTTGATACAGATCTTATTATTCCAGCACAGTTTCTAACAAGCACATCCAAGAGTGGCTATGGTGAACATCTTTTTTCTAGATTAAGAGCATCAGACCAGAATTTTTTTATGAACGATAAAAGATATCAAGATTCTCAGGTTGTAATCTGTGGCGATAATTTTGGATGTGGTTCTTCTAGAGAGCATGCAGTTTGGGCCTTAATGGGAGCTGGTTTTAAAGCCTTAATAGGAACTGATTTCGCTGATATTTTCTCTGGAAACAGTGCAAAGAATGGTTTGTTACTTATCTCTCTTTCTGCACATGAGCGGGATGCTTTAGTGAAAGCAGCAAGCTCAGGAGAACTCCGCGTGACAATAGACCTACAAGAGCAAAGCGTTAGCTCCTCAGATGGTAATACATATAAATTTAAGTATGATTCATTTCGTAAAAGCTGTTTATTAAATGGATTTGATGATCTCGATTATCTCCTTTCACATAAAGATGAGATAGCACGTTATTTTTCGGAGAAGAGATAATGAAAAAAATTGCAGTCTTATCTGGAGATGGAATTGGTCCAGAGGTAATGGAGGAAGCTTTAAGAGTTCTCTCCGTTATCTCTTCCAAATATAAGATTGATCTTGAATTTAATAGTGGATTAATCGGAGGAGCTGCATATGATCGGTATCAGCAACATTTTCCTGATGAAACTCGGGAACTCTGTAAACAGAGTCACGCCATACTATTTGGCTCGGTGGGTGGTCCTGTAGCTCAAGCAACGTTACCTAAATGGCATAATTGTGAGAGAAATTCGATCTTAGCTTTAAGAAAAGAGTTCTCTTTCTATGCAAATCTAAGATCGCTAAAAGTCCCAGCATATTTAGCGGAGTTATCTCCTATAAAATCAGAGAGAGTGAAGAGTGGCCTGGATATTCTTGTAATTAGGGAATTGATTGGAGATGTTTATTTTGGTGAACATTCAATAAATGGCTCTTCTCCTAATAGAATTGCACGCGATATTGCTGAATATACTGAACAGCAGATTCGAGATATTGCTCATGTAGCTTTTAAAACTGCACGCACGCGAGATAGGAAGTTAGTCTCTGTGGATAAAGCTAATGTTTTGGATATCTCAAGACTATGGCGTGATGTCATGCATGATGTTCATAAAGAATATAGCGATATCGAACTTGAAGATATGCTCGTTGATAACTGTGCAATGCAGATAGTTCGTCATCCAAGTTATTTTAGTACGATAGTTACCTCCAATTTATTTGGAGATATATTATCTGATCTTGTATCAGTATTGGGAGGGTCTTTGGGACTCATGCCATCTGCTAGCTTAGCTCATGGTTCTTTTGGTATGTACGAACCAGCTGGAGGTTCAGCTCCAGATATTGCTGGAAAGGGTATAGCTAATCCAATCGCGCAGATTTTATCTGCGGCGCTAATGTTACGTTACTCATTCGATCTAGAAGAGATAGCCAGAAAGATAGAAGAGGGAGTAGCTAAAGCTGTTGGTGCAGGAGCTAGAACTGCGGATCTTGTGTTACCAGGTGAGTCTGCAGTTAGCACAAAAGAGTTTGTTGATGAGGTGTTAAAAAATATATGAATGAAAAATTAAATAAATATAGCTCTACAATTACTCAACCTAAGTCTCAAGGAGCATCGCAAGCCATGTTATTTGCTACCGGATTAACCGGAGAAGACATGAATAAGGCTCAGGTTGGTGTATGCAGCGTCTGGTTTGAAGGTAACTCCTGCAATATGCACCTCCTTAATTTAGGTGAAAAGGTAAAAGAAGGGGTCGAAGAGGCTAAACTAGTTGGCTTCAGATTTAATACTATCGGAGTGAGTGATGGCATTTCGATGGGCACTGATGGAATGAGCTACTCTCTTCAGTCTCGTGATTTGATCGCAGATTCGATCGAAACAGTGATGGGAGCTCAGTGGTATGATGGACTTGTTACTATTCCTGGATGTGACAAGAATATGCCGGGCTGTCTAATCGCCATGGCTAGAGTTAATCGCCCATCTCTCATGGTCTATGGAGGAACAATCAGAGCTGGATGCCTAAAGGATAAGAAGCTTGATATCGTCTCGGCATTTCAAAGTTATGGGGAATATTTAGCTGGTTCAATTGATGAAGCAGAGCGTTCTTCTATTGTACAGAAAGCATGCCCAGGTGCTGGGGCTTGTGGTGGAATGTACACAGCTAACACGATGGCGAGTGCTATCGAGGCATTAGGAATGTCTCTTCCTTATAGCTCCTCACTACCAGCTACAGATCCTGGAAAAATAGAAGAGTGTAAACAAGCAGGAGCTGCAATACATCGATTACTAGAGTTGGATCTTAAGCCTCGTGACATCATGACACGACGTGCTTTTGAGAACGCAATTACACTAATTATGGTACTAGGTGGATCTACAAATGCAGTTCTTCACCTTATTGCAATGGCTCGTGCAGTTGATGTTCAGTTAGATATCGATGATTTTCAAAAGATTAGCGACAAAGTTCCGTATCTTGCCGATCTTAAACCTAGCGGAAAATATGTGATGGAAGATCTTCAAGCTATTGGTGGTATTCCAGCGATTATGAAGATGTTACTAGAAGCTGGTTTAATAGATGGAAGCTGTATGACAGTGACTGGTAAAACAGTTGCAGAAAATTTAAAGAATCTTCCTGGCCTTCCTGCAGATCAAAAGATAGTTTTCCCACTTGATAAGCCGATAAAAGAAACAGGACATATCCAGATTTTGCGTGGAAACTTAGCTCCTGGCGGATCGGTTGCTAAGATTACAGGAAAAGAAGGATTGCGATTTAGTGGTCCAGCTCGTGTCTATGATTCTGAAGAAGCGATGCTTCATGGATTAGAGCGTAATGAAATTAAGAAGGGTGAAGTAGTAGTTATTCGTTATGAAGGCCCTAAAGGTGGTCCAGGTATGCCAGAGATGCTAACACCCACCTCTGCAATTATGGGAGCTGGCTTAGGATCTGATGTTGCTCTCTTAACAGATGGACGATTCTCTGGTGGTTCTCATGGATTTATTGTTGGTCATATAACTCCAGAGGCTCAAGAAGGTGGACCAATCGGATTAATTC
>CAZTER010000317.1:0-3284 GCA_964612045.1 uncultured Bdellovibrionales bacterium | reverse complement strand
TATGTAGAATTAAAAAAACTTCTTACGTTGAAAGTTATTCTTACTTACAAGTAAACATTATGGAGCGGAGACTTTAGTCTCCGTAGCACGACCACTCGCATATAGATAATAAAAACTTAATTTTCACTCTATAAAATACTACCTATAGTTTACGAACCTTAGTGCTTCAGGGACTAAAGTCCCTGCTCCATGGCAAGTAATTATAAATGAGAATATTCTCAAAGATTATATTTAGAATTAAAAAAAACTTCTTACGTTGAAAATTATTCTTACTTACAAGCAAACATTATGGAGCGGAGACCTTAGTCTCCGTAGCACGACTACTCGCATCTTAGCGATAAAAAGCTCTCTACTAGAAATAATAGCCGAACTCTAGGAAATGTCATTTAGTGAAGATATCGCAACTAATGAGATCTTATTTCTATTAGCCAACTCAACAACCTCTGCCTTTTTCACTATCAATGATTTACCAGCCTCAACTACTAAGGCTCTGCAACCAGAAGAGATCATTCCATGGATAGTTTTAGGTCCAATTGTTGGAAGATCTAATCTTAAATCTTGTTGAGGTTTACAGCGCTTAACAACGATAGCAGAGCCCTTTCCTAACTCGCCACCACGAACAATACACCTATCTGTTCCTTCTACAGCCTCAAGAGCTAATACCAAACCATGTCCAACTACTACGGTTTGTCCAACATCTTGAGCGCCTAAAGCTCCAGCAGTTTCCCAACCGATAGCTACATCAGATCTCTCATCCCGTCCTAGCTTCCTACTGGATAGATAGCCTACAGATGGCACACTCTCAGAGAGAAATCTTTGTGGCTCAATAACTTTCAAGCCATCCCTCTCAAGCTCCCCAGCGATTCCCCTCAAAAGAACATCATCCTTTAAGGATCGAAGCTTTGCTATTAAACCCATTCCTCGTAGATCTAACTTAACGCCACCAAAGAGATTAATTCTTGTAATTCCACCCAGGAATGCGACCTCTTGAACACCATGCTTTATAAGTGTCTTTATAATTCGTCCGAGCTCTCCAACCTTTACCCACTCAATATGAGAGGCAATTTTCTCTATTTCAGGATCTGCTTCTCCGATATTAGCGACGACAACACACCTTCGCCCAGAAGCTCGAACATTCTGAACAAATTCCATTGGCAAATCGCCATTACCTGCTACCAATCCAATCGGAGGATCTTTCTCATCTATTCCTGTTTGGTTAGTGGAAGATCTTTCTATCATCTTTCAACAAGCTCTAGTCAGAGTCACTCTTTTTATCACGTGGGAAAGTAACTCCTCTTTCAGAGCTACTAATGAAATTAAGAAACTTAGAACGTACTGGAGCCTCTCCCTCTCGAGCGATAAGAGCTGCGATCCTCTCTCTGAATGTTCCTTCACCGAAGAATACCTCTCTGTAGATCCCACGCAGAGTGTCGATCTCTTCTGACGGTATTCCACGGCGCTCCATTCCGATCTTATTAAGACCAACAAGCGCAGCCCTATCTCCTTGAGCCATACAATATGGGGGGAGATCCTTAACTACCATTGAACCACCGCCAATAAAGGCAAGGTCTCCAATCTTAACGAATTGATGAACAGCACTTAGTCCACCTAAGGTAATATTATCTCCGATGGTAACATGGCCTGCTAATGCAACTGAATTAGCTAGTATGTTGCCATTACCAACTACTGTATCGTGACCAACATGTGAACTTACCATGAATAAGTTCCCAGAACCGATCACAGTTTTCATGCCTCCGCCCTGAGTCCCAGGCTGCAAAGTCACATACTCACGAATCATGTTTTTCTCGCCGATCAGAAGCACCGAGTCCTCTCCTCGATACTTTAGATCTTGCGGTCTTGAACCTACAGAAGCAAATGGGAATATCTCTGTTCCGGCGCCAATAGTAGTATTTCCATCAACAACTACATGCGAATGCAAACGACAGCTATCTCCGATCGATACTCGATCAGCAATAACACAATAAGGGCCTACTACTACATCAACACCGAGCTTAGCTTTAGGACTAACGATAGCAGTTGGGTGAATAGATACACTCATTAATTAATCTGCCTCTGCCGCTGAGATCTTACCACTAGCAGCCAACTTGCCGTTGACATAAACCTCTCCGCCCATAATCCATACTGGGCGACGCTTTCTGACAGAAACCATTCGGATCTCTAATTGATCACCAGGCACAACCATCTGTCTAAATTTAACTTCATCAACACCGACTAGGAAGATTGTCTTACCTTCGCCGACTCCATCACGAGACCGACGAGCCAATACTGCAGCAACCTGTGCCATAGCTTCAATTATTAGGACTCCTGGCATTACTGGACGACCTGGAAAGTGTCCTTGAAAGAATGGCTCATTAATAGAGACATTCTTAATTCCTACAGCTTTTTCATTATCAACAAACTCAACAATCCTATCGACTAATAGGAATGGATATCTATGAGGCAGAACCTCCATAATATCCTGGATATTCATCGCTCCAACTGCGCTATTTGTTGAATCTTTATTTTCTTCCATATTAATCACCTCAATTTCAAGACAACCTAGATCCTAAGATCCCAATCGCTTCTCATCCATAACTTTTATAATTTCAGCTGTAATGTCTAACCCCTCTTTAGCTGAAACTACAAGACGAGAAGACTTCTCCAGCACTAATACATGCCCCTTATCAGAGGCTACTTCTTTAATCGCATCCTGCGCTTGGAGAATTATTTTATCCATCTGTTGAGAGGTCTTACGTGTCACCTCTTCTTTGGAATCTTCGAACTCACGAGCAAGCGCTCTCTCTTTCTTTACAATCTCTTCCCTCTTCTGTTCAAGCGAAGATCCAGATAGAACTGCTCTCTTTTTCTCAAAATCACTCTTCAACTTATCAAGCTCTATCTTTTTTACCTGAAGAGCTCCCTGAGCTTTACGTAACTCACTTTGAAGATCGCTCTTGGCAGCCTTGCCTACAATCGAATCAGCAAGGACTTTCTGCATATCAACGAGAAGAACCTGCTCTACTTTAAAGCGGTCGTCTGCGAAACATGTTGAAGTAAAAAACAACATACTCAAAAGTGACGCAGAAAAAAGAGCACCAGTAAGAGATCTGAAGGAGAAAGCTATCAACATAAATTTTACGTTCCAACAATGAACGAGAGGTACAAATTCACTACTATTTTGCAAACTATAATTTAAGCGCGCTTAAATTTCAAACCAGGCAAAACAACTTGCACTCGCTGGTTAAAAACCACAAGAGCAGTGAGTCTTCCCTCGAAAAGCCACT
>CAZTER010000316.1:0-3298 GCA_964612045.1 uncultured Bdellovibrionales bacterium | reverse complement strand
TGCATCGCCATCTTCATTGACACGTCGTCCATCAATAATAACGACCGCTCGATCAGAACGCTCATCAATAAATGGCTTTACAACAACTCCTTGTGGAAGGCTCGCGACCATCTGTGGATCTGGAATATGGTTAACTGAAATTGTTTTTCCTAAGCCAGGAGCACAGCCAGAAAGTGCTATTGAAACTAAACTAACTAAAAATAAAGAGATTATCTTTCTGCTTGTAACCATAGCTCTCCCGCTTCTTGTGCAACACCACTATCATTATCACGCACCAATCGTTCAAGCACCATCTTGAGATTATTTATTGTTGGACCAACCCCAGCCTTAAAGAGTTTCACCAAACTCCAGGCTGCATGCCTTCGGACAGTAGGAGATCTATCATTCTCAACACAGTCAAGAAGCTGAGTTAAACATTCACCAGCCATATTATTTGCAGCAACGATTGCGGCGTTACGTAATAAACCTGCACGCCTTGCTCTCATTAATGGAGTAGCACCGAAACGTGCTCTAAAGCTGGCTTCTTCTCTAATCGCCAATACCTCTCGCAAATCTAATGTATATCCCACTCCAGAGCTTCCTCTAAGTGAGTTAATTCGAGCTAACCTACCCTCTTTTAGCGCGACATGATTAAATGGGCATATCTCTTGGCAGATATCGCATCCAAAAATCCATCCTCCGATTGCCTGCCTTTCCCACTCCGTTAGCACCCCTTTCTTTTCAATGGTTAGATAAGAGATACATCTCCTAGCATCCAGAGAATATTCTTTATCCAATGCTCCTGTAGGGCAACCTATTCGGCATGTCGAACAACCTCGACATCCAGTAGTAATCAAAGGTGGAGTTTCTTCCAGTTCTAAAGTAGTAAAGATCTCTCCTAGCAGGAAAAATGATCCGATCTTGGGTCTTATAATCATCGTATTCTTGCCAACAAACCCTAGACCTGCTTTCTCTGCTAGAGCTCGCTCCATTATCGGTGCAGAATCAACAACAACCCTACTAACGGCTCCTCCTTGGCTGTAAAAATCAAGTCTCTCAACCAACGCCTCCAACTTATTCTTCAAGACATGATGATAATCCTCTCCTGCTGCGTACCTTGCCACTCGACCAATATGACGAGGAAGCTCTCTCTCTTTTGGTGGAGCATCGTAATTAACAGCTACAGTAATTACAGAACGAACTCCCGGTAGCAGTGTAGAAGGATCAGACAAAGCCTTAGAATCCCTTGCCATATACTCCATACCACCGTTTAGCCCATGAGATTGCCAATCCGCCAATCTCTGGGCAGCACGACTGTCTGACGTTGCATTTGCAACACCTAGGAGGGCAAGTTCTAGCTTCGTTGCCTCATTTGAAATAAATTCCAGATTAATTTCCATCTAATCACAACTTAATACGGGTTCCGGCATTGACGAAACCATCCTCGTCGGATAGTAGGATGGAACTAGATTTCGTCCCCATCGTCTAGAGGCCTAGGACACCGCCCTTTCACGGCGGTAACACGGGTTCGAATCCCGTTGGAGACACTCCCATAATATTTCTCTTTTCTTAAGATTTCCAGGAATGGGCTCACCTGAGACCGATAGTTCAAATAGTTCGAAGGGGCCCGTCTCTGGCCCCAGCGCCAAGTCATCTTCCCAGGCAACTACTAAAGGACAATTTGCAATAGATGGGATGACTGAAGTTGAGAACTTAATCCGTTCCAAACTAGGCTCTGATGCAGAGCGTATCACAGAGATTGCTAGCTATCTTTTAGATCTTGGCGGCAAGAGAATTAGGCCTTTAATTACCCTCCTCTCTGGTGCTGCATTCGGCATGACTCCTCCTACTTCTTCCATATTAGAGGTTGCTGCAGGAATTGAGCTTATCCATATGGCCACGCTCTTACATGATGACATAATCGATAAGTCTCAGCTAAGAAGACATAAAACCTCCCCTTTTGCTCGTTTTGGTCCTGATGACACCCTTCTTACTGGGGATTTTTTATTAACAAGAGCATTCTCACTCTGTGCGCACCTCGATAAATTTATTATTGAGCGTACTGAGTTCGCCTGCATTGCTCTAACGGAGGGAGAGATCCTTGAGGTCCCTCTTCATAAGAAAAAACACTCAATTGAAAGCAGCACCGTAATCGCAAGAAAGAAAACTGCGGCACTATTCCGCTTAGCCTGTGAATGCGGTGCTCATCTTGCCGGAGCTGGCAAAGAAGCCACAGAGGCTTTCGGATTTTTTGGAGAGGAGCTTGGAATCGCATTTCAGATTCTAGACGATATCCTAGATGTCACTTCAACAGCTGAGATTCTTGGAAAACCTCCAGGAATTGACCTAATAGAGAGAAAACCATCCTTAATTAATGTTTTGTGGTTAAACTCAGGTGACTCACTTTCTGCTATGCTCTTAAAAAACCCTGATGAAACTCCATCAGATTTTGCTTCCAGAGCTATCTCAGCCATCAATTCAAGCCCTGTTCTAGCTGAGGCAAGGGCTGAAGCGAGAAAACGCGCAGAAAGCGGTATGATAAGCTTTAATAAGGCGATAGCGCTGGCTCCGAGGATAGATAAAACAGCGGTAGAAAATATGAGAGCCCTCGTTGAGTACTCACTTAATAGACTTAGTTAGTTCACATAAACATACATAGATACTCATCTTTAACTAAGTTCATAATTTTAGAACGCCGTACCTATTGCACTTAGTCAAATTTTATGTCACATTTCGGCCCCCCGTTTCATAACTTTGTTTGTTACTAGCTTCGTCAGCCGAAGCAAATTTTTCCGAAGCATCGCAAGATGCCGGTTTTACTACAGTTTCTTCTACAGGTTTTAGTTAGTTATCTAGCCTCTAGGAGAAATACAAAGATGTCACGTTCAGCTCTTCCCCAAATGTATTCTGTTCTAGGTAGTGGTAAAGGTTATGATCCTATCCACGAACTCATGCGAGCTATGATTCTTAGAGCTATTGAAGATTTAAACTCTCCTGGCGAACTTCGCGATGATGCAATTAAATATTTCTTTGCTGATGATGATAACTCAGACGAAGACGAGACAGGTCTAGAAGATCATGTTCTTTCATTCAAATTCATCTGCCGTCACCTTGGAATGGATCCAAAGAAAACAAGAGAATCGATCTTGAATGCGACACACAGGATTAGTACTCGCAGACGCGCAGCTTAATAGTCCTGCTTCGCCAAGGATGGCGAATTGGAACTTCTGCAAGAAAGACCACAAAGTTTCCTTTGTGGTCTTTCTTGCATTTGAAACTAGAGAAATTTTATCTCAATAGTTTTAACTTTCTACAATCT
>CAZTER010000315.1:0-3312 GCA_964612045.1 uncultured Bdellovibrionales bacterium | reverse complement strand
AGTGGTACTTTGGTAAACCAAGAGTATCTTACTCAGACTAAAAAGAAGAGTGTCTTTTCAGTTATCAAAGTTTCTCCCGAGGAGATCGTTATAGTAGGAAATCCTCCACAGAGTGATGCTTCAATGCATAGCTTCTTGATGTGTCCTAGAAAGGTAGTTAGGGGCAAAAGAGGATTAGAGCTTATAGATTCAACGTTTAAATTGACCGGAGTTCAGAGTTCATTTCAAGCCACTGCCAAAGCATACTTAAAAACAGTGGATGCTGTTGGTGCTGGTCAAGGTTCAATCTCCGTATCAAATAATCTCGCACCAGGTAAGCAGTTTAGAGCTGAAGTTAAAACTGATTCACCAAGGATCGATCTTGAGTATCTTCCAAATAACTCAAAGTTAGATCAAAGTAAGGCAGATCCTTTTCGAGGAGCGATTAAGGCGACAGCAGAATTAATTGCGCCTAATGGATTAAAGCAGGTTCAGGAGTCAGAGTCTTTTTATGAAGTTGCTCCTTATGAGCTAAAAGTTCCAATCAAATTTAGATATAACGATATCTTCTTTAGTCTAACTGGCACCGGATGTTATGTGACTTTTTATGGGACACGATCTAGACAACTTCTTTCGCAAGTTGAAGCGCCAAAGCCCGACTAAGTTTTCCTGAGTGAGTTACCATCTCAGGTGGTGCAATTAGGATCTTTGTTGGAATGGTATAGCTTGGAATTCTTTGACGGAGATACTCTTGAATCTCTTTGAGATTAAGAACTGAGCTTTCAGTAAGTATAAATGCTAGTGGACGGAATCCAAATTCAAAGTCTTTGTAAGGGACAACAACCGCCGAAAGTACTCCAGGGAACTCGGATAATGCTAGCTCAATACTCTCAGGATGGATATTCTCGCCACCAGAGATAAATTGAGAATCAGCTCGACCAAGGATCTCTAATACTCCATCTGATGATATTGATCCGAGATCTTTAGTATTAAACCAACCATCGGAATCTAAGGCTGATTGGATCGCTCCTTCTTTAAGATATCCTTTAAAAAGACATCCTCCGCGTACTAGGATCTCATTCTTTTCATTTATCTTTAACTCTCTGTTCTTTAATGCAGAGCCAACAACGGCTCCACCGCTATGCCGTTGTGTATCTTTAAAGTGCAACGGAGTCGAGGTTGTCACCTGAGACGCCATCTCTGTTAAGCCATAAGTTGGATATATAATGTTCCCTAGTATATCTCGTGCTCGAATAAGCATATCGTTGGATATCGGTGCACCTCCGAGTAAGATAGCTTTAAGATTAGGAAGTTTCTCTTGAATCTTTCTTTCATTTAGTAGCCGGAGTAGCTGTGTTGGAACAAGTGATAGATGTGTAATTTTGTCTGGATATTGGGTTAGTGGATCTTTTGGATCGGTAGTTATTAAGGAAGATCCAGCAAGAAGAGTGCGAAATACTATACCCAGTCCACCTACATGAAAGATCGGAAGAGAGAGAGACCAGCAGTCACCAGGTTGTAATTTTATTACCTCATTGGATCCAAGCGCATTGCAGATGAGGTTATCCAAAGTAAGAGCAGCTAATTTAGGCAGTCCACTACTTCCCGAGGTTCCAATAAATACTAGAGGATCAGTCGAAAGAGATAAGTCTTCGCGCGGCTCATCCATCTTTTGAATTGTAGTTACAGTAGAATCACTTTGGAGATAGTGGGTTACTCCATTTGCTTTGATTAGGCTATCGATCATTAAACTAGGCCAACGAGAGTTTGTTAGGATAGTTTTTGTCCCTAACTGTATCAGAGCTAATAATGTAACTATTGAATTGATATTAGGAGTTAGTTGAGCGCAACAGATAGTTGAAGTTGATAATCCCTCTTTCGAAAACTGTGAAATTCTCTGATTGATCTCATTTTTAAGATCATGAAATGAGATTAGTTTGTCTCCACCAATATGAAATGGCTGATCTTGCTTCTGATTTATAATCTCTATCAGATTAAACTGCATATCTTGTAGTGTTAAGAGTAATCTCTTTTATCCTTGATAAGCTAATCTGCGGACACTCTGATGGAAAGAGGGGTAGGCCTGTCCTATCAATAAAAATATCTGCTGTATCAAGTCCCGCAAATCCATCAAATTCAATATAAGCACAGAGGAGTGCGATAGATCTAAGGCCGATATCAGACTCTAGCGAGGAAGTAATGGTAAGATTAATTCCCTTATCTTTTAGGAAGGTATTTAATCTGGCAATTGTAAACGGACCTCCAAGCAAAGTTGGTTTTACAACGACATGCTTTAATCCACTCCAGGTAATCCATGAATTGATTGATAACTCCCTAGCTGTTTCATCTAAGGCAATTGGAGTAGGAGAGCGTGATATTAAATTTGGAAGGTGAGAGAGTTCTAGTGTGGGCTCTTCGATGTACTCTATTGGAAGTTCCCTTGTTTTCTCTATTAAATCAAAGGTCTGATTTAGATTAAGAGATCTATTTGGATCTAATCTAATCATACAAGAGTTTTGTTCTAATTTCTCTTTGTATTCGTTTAGTATCGAAGCAATAGCTTGAAAATTATCGGGCAGAACCTTTATCTTAATTCGTTTAAACCCTTGAGATATTTTTAGTGTTAGATCGTTCTTAATCTGTGTTGTAAGAGGTGCGCTGATGAGTGCATTACAGTTTAGAAGGTATTGAGCGTTAATTTGTATTCCAGCACTTTGTTCTCTAATTGAAGTATCGGTTGCGAGATGCTCAAGAAGAATGCTTTCAAGAGCAAATTTCAGAGAGGGGGATTTTATCGAGGAAAAGAGTTTTTCTTGGTCTTCCTCTTTAGTGAGATCCCACGTTTGTTGAGATCGTACTACCTTGTTCAGAAGCTCAATCTGAGGTGATAGGTCTTCAATCTTCTCATTACTGAATCCAGAAAGAGGTGAGGCTTCGCTGTAAAAGCTTTGATTGCCTATATCTAAACGGAGAATTACTACATCTCTGGATCTCTTGCCTGGAAGAGAGCCTAACTCTCTATTTAAAGAGAGCGAGAATCGTTTGCTATATAAATAAAGATTCTCTTTTCTCATATGGGTAGGTAACTAAGGATTTAATTAGCTATTGAATATGTGATCGCAAGCGAACTGCCTAAAAGTAAAAGATTCGTTAGCGCTAAAAATGGAACTAATTGAACTCCAGCTTTTCTATATAAACTTAAGATTAATGTTATTGATATTAAGAACATTAATAAGAATATTATTGTAGTCTCATCTCCTCCAATGCTGTTGAGATGTAGTGGGACTAGCGCAGTAGCAAGAAGTAGAGAAAGGGTATATTCAAACCTTCCAA
>CAZTER010000314.1:0-3315 GCA_964612045.1 uncultured Bdellovibrionales bacterium | reverse complement strand
GCAATCTTTATATGTTCCATGCAGGCCTATACGAAAGGGCTACCAGGAATCTTCTGGTTCACTGCACCGAATATCCTGTGCTTTTTTGTTTTTACACTGATTGCGATTCGCCTGCGTCGATTAATACCTAACGGATATTCATTTCCTGATTTTATTGCTGAAAAGAGATTTCCAAATCAGAAACGAACTCATCTTGCGTACCTCGCCGTTTATTTTGGATACCAATTGGGAGCAATCGTTATTAACTCTCTAGCGGGTGGTTCGCTCCTCTACGCCATCAGTGGTTTGAACATCCAATTGGCAATAGTTTTATTTGCTGCAATTCCACTTGCATATACCCTTGGTACGGGCCTCAAGGCGTCAATTATCACCGATGCCATACAGATGTTGATGGTTCTTGGGATCACATTCGTTCTAGTGCCTTGGTGTTTGATTGAGAGTGGTGGTCTTAATTCTGTGTCGCAAGGAGTCGGTGGAATTGATGGAACACATAGTTCACTATTTGATCCATGGATCGCATTTGCGATTGGCATACCCATGACCCTTGGGCTGATCTCCGGACCAATAGGAGATCAGATGTTTTTTCAACGTGCAATGGCAACGGATGAACGGAATATCGCAAAAACCTTCATTTACGGCGCGTTACTTTTTAGCATAGTCCCGATTCTACTTTCTTTGTTGGGATTTATTGCAGTTCCCCTCGTACAACAGGGCTTAATTCAGATTCAAGATCCACAAATTGTCGGCCTAGAAGTGATAACTTATCTTCTTCCCAAGGTGGCTGTGTATGCCTTTACCTTCATGGCATTCGCGGGGCTACTTTCAACCATCGATTCTTCTATGGTTGCTATTAGCTCGTTAGCAACGGTCGATATTTATCGACGGTACTTAAATCCAGGCGCCACAGATGCTGCGCTACTCAAGTTCTCAAGGTTGAGTATGATCGGTCTTACTGCTTTGGGAAGCGGCATCGCTCTGCTTCAACCCAAATTACTGTGGGTATTCTTAATCTATGGTGCCTTGGCGTCTGCGGGATTTTTTCCAATAGTTCTATCACTCTATTGGAAGAAGCTGAGCGCACGAGGTGCATTTTGGGCGATCTCACTTTCCTTGCTCATTGGAACTCCACTCTCTATATACGCGAACGTGAAGGAAGATCCATATCTTATCGTCTTGGCGGCAGTGCTAAGTGTCACCATCGGCTTGATTATCTGCGTTGCTTCGGCAATGGGTTATCTGAAGGACGAATCTGTATCGGTAGAGACATAAGGCAAGAAATTGGTCTCAACAAAACTCTTCTTCCGCTACTTTTTGAAATCAATACACAAATAGAAATTTAGCTTAGTATCATTTAGTACTACGTCTAATTAGCCGTTCGTAAATATATGGGAAAAGCTGCAAACGGCCAGCGCAAACGAGCCAGCTAAAAAAGAAGCTGCTACTTTTTTGGTGAGGCTGCTATAAGAACCAAATGTCCAACTCCTCACCTACCACCAAACTGCCAGGATACATTTTAATCCTAGGGATTCTCTTAGCCTTAGTGGCGCACCTCCTAATCTATCCAGAAGTTAAGACAGCTTTAACTGAACAACGAAATCTCTTTAAAGAGTTATGGGCGACACTGCCCGGATTTGTTGTCGCATTTCTTATTTGCAAAGCACCGGCAATGACTGGACTAAGAACAATCCTGCATGAGCTTCGTCATGCTGCGGTGATAATACTAACAGGGAATAAGGTAACTAGGTTTAAGTTCAATTCGAATAAGGAAGCAAAGGAGTCTCAAACTCTAGCCCAGGTATTTTACCTATTTAGAAGAGATTCTTGGGAGGTACTTTCTGGACCTTTTATCGTCTTAGCTCCATATTTTTTCCCACTTCTTACGCTACCAACAGTTCTTATCTGCTCATTTCTTCCGATCCAATATAGGGTCGGATGTTTGTCCGCGTTAGGAGTAGCTTACGGATTAGATTTGTTTACGTCGATTAGAGATATAGCAAATATTAACAATATAAAAGATGGAGATTTTTCTAAATATAAGGGAGGTATTATATTTGGAGTTCCGTTTGTAATAGTTACTAACCTCTTATTGCTTGATTGTTTAACGATTTGGACTCTCTGGTTTCTAACTAGATAGAATACATATCAAAAATATTCTTTTAGCGCTTATCGTTATCTCTTTTGCGCGATAAATACCAACACCCCACTCTCATAACGTATGTCGTTAGGTCTTTCTGACCTCTCCTCTCGATATGAGATTGAAACACCTATATTATTCTCGACGCAATTATTATTCGGCAAGCAATTATCCTGCTTAGAGCGACCGCTAAAGCTGCTCGCTTTCAAAGTTTCATCCCTTAATACTCTAAAGCCAGATTGCTCTGCTGCTACTCGGATAGCTCCTCTAAAGTAGTCATTAAATCGGAGAACTCTTCCCTTGTTTTGAATCCTTGCATCAACATCAGTAGCCATATCAAGAAGGATATGCTTATAACGAGCCCCTGAAAGAGTAATAAACATATCATGAGGCTCTTTCTCGTAGATTTCATAAACAGGAAGTTTAGAAGGAGCTAAACTTCTCTTGAAATTCTGATAAGTATCGATATCAACCTCTTTCACTCCTGATACAAATCTAAAATTTCTTACTTCATCGACTAATGGAAGTAATAATTTTCCTCGTGACATCTCATTAACAAACAAGGAATGTATTGATGCTTGAAGGTCAAGAAAATGAATGAAGATGCCATTCGGATCTAAGCATTCTCTGGTTTGACGCATAACAGCTGGAAGATCTGGGAATACATCATAACTGGAAAATCCAACTACAGAATTAAATGACCTTCCAACAGATCTTAGATTAGTTCCCTCCAATTCAATAATGTTTGAACTGGGATTAAGTTTTTTATCACTTTCCACAACATAAGCAGAACCATCTGATTGCTGTATTCTATCTGCATACTCTGGAACTAACCGCGAGAGATATCCAAGCCCAGAGCCTACTTCTAGTACAGTATCATGTTCTTTTAGATGAGTGCTAAAAACATCTCCAATAATTGTAGCTGTGGCTTGGTTGAAGACAGATCTATAGCTATCAAATCCAAAGAAGATATTTTCATCATTCCAACGCCCTAACTCGAGTGCGGTATTATTTTGTGTAGCTGGCTGCATCATACACATTTGTTATGTGCTGCTTTATAGCGAATGATGCACTCTTCTTAAGTAGCTCAAGTATTAGATAAATCTATATAATTTTACCTATGAGGATATCAATACTCCTCAGCTAACCCTAACTACCTCCCCTTCTCCATCTCCAAAAGC
>CAZTER010000313.1:0-3328 GCA_964612045.1 uncultured Bdellovibrionales bacterium | reverse complement strand
ATTTTATTTACGTCCTTACTCGGACGTAAATAAAATGCCTGTCCTTCAGTTCTTATAGTGACGAAATATTTAAGTGTTGGATCTCTAGTTCTTAATGCATATCCCATAGTGACTATATCGAATATTTGATGAGATTGTTGACCATAACAAAAAGAAAGGAAGGTGCTACCTTTAAAATATCATTACTTAATCAATGCTCGAAAAGATGCTGATACTTATCCTATAGAACGACCTTTCGTCCTCTCACAACAACAACCCTTCTCAGTGATATAATCAAAGAAACAGATTAAAATGATAATAAAACTAAGACGAGCACGAATAATTCTGTCCAGCTATCTGCTGAGTATCTTTCTTTCAAATCCGTTAGCCTATGGTATGGAGGTAGATCTTGTTGTTATCGAGTCAAAGGAAACAGTCATATCTAAAGTTGTAAAAAGAATAGGTTCGAATCTCGAGATGAATAAAAAATTCACTATTAAGTCTCTATTAAAAGAGATTAGCTCAAAAATATTTGACGCTAAAGGTTCTATAGGGAAAAGAAATTTAAAACATCCGATAAATCTAAACTTGACTATTTCAGGACGACCAGACCTAACAGCCAAACAGTCCTTTATTGAGCCTGAATTAATCATGACGGCATCTAAGGAATTGTCTAAAGGTGAACTCGAGCTAAATTTAAAAAGTAAAACTGATACAAGTAATACAGTTTTAGTTATGTACCGCTTCGCGTTTTAGTATAATAAAGTTCAAACTACTGTTAGTTTAAGGCTCTTTATTTTTTGTAAAGTTCGCTTATTTCTATGAAGATAAATCCAAGAGAAATCTTTCTATTTGCTGATTTGCAAATCATTTAAGCCTAATTTGACTAACTAAATGAGGCTTGTAAACTTTAGGTGTTTGCAAACATCTTCTCGAAAGAGTGTGTTAAGCAGGTAATGACGCTAGAGATTCAAAAACTGTCAGATTGATTCGATTCGGATCAAAACGATCTAAATCTAGATTATACTTTTATTTTAAACTTCATGTTTGGTATATTCACCGATCAAGCCACTAATCAGAATTTAGATCTTCGTCACCCTCACAGTTATGAGCAACGACTATCTTCTGCATCGTCTAATTCCTTTGATCCTCTTGCAGTATTAGCCTCTCTAAAGGCTCCAACTAAGTTAATAAAAATAGAAGTTCCAACTGAACGTATATTAGAAGAGATAGATCCATTAACAGCAAAGATGAAACAAGCTATTACTCAATCTTCCTCCTCTTTTAAAATTGTAGTTCTAGAGAAAAAACAAAATAACTATAATCAAATAATAGTACTTGCTGGAGAAACTCATATAAAGAGTACAAAAGCTTCTGCTCAAGGAAAGGAACTTCTCCGACCCTTTACAGTTCGAGGATATGAAGGATTTGTTGCTAATCCAAAAAGTATTGGTGATTGGGCTTTACGAATTGCTACTTGGCCACTAGCAATAACAATGAAAGCAATCTCTGCAATGGAAGATGCCTCTTTTAATCCCCCTATTAACTCAAGCACGATTAAACATCTAGAAGAACCTCCCTCCGATCCATCTTCAGATAAACCTCTGAGGTTTATTCATTTAGAAGAAGGACAAGCACCTATTACTATAAGCGGAGAGCTTTCAAAGGTTGCATTTGCACTACCAGTAATTATTCCGATAATATTTTTCGGGTTATATATTGGAAAGAAAATTCCCAAAATAAAAAAGACCTTTGAAAAAGTTGATAAGATTTCTAGTCCTGTCCTTCTACTCTTTTGTTATGCAGGCGCAGCTGTTGCAATAGTGGATCTCTGCTTTGGCAGAACAAAGATACCAGTACTACGAGAAGCTATAGCATTTAGGAATCATGGAATTCTTAGCATGAGAAACCAACACATGGTCTCGAATCTAGAGAGATATCTATCTAATAACCCGACATCTGAACCGATTATTAACATCGTCGGAAAAGATCATATTCCAGGAATGGTGGAAGAACTTGAAAAAGCTGGATGGAGGCAACGAGTTATAAAATAAGAGATTTCTTATACTTGTCAGCTATATTCCGATCTCTTCTATAAGTTATTTTAAGGCTCATAAGATATATTCTCTCGAAATTATCCATAACTATGGGTATGCATTCAACCTCAACTATTGAGCGCCCTGCTCCAATACCTACAAATGAATTAACCATACCAAAAGGTATCGTATCGGATGCATTTAAAAGTCTTGCTGCAGTTCACACTTTTGCGTTAACCGATTCAGAAATCTGCCACTTGAACTCCCCTATTACGCTCTCGTCTCTTTGTCAGGAAGTCTTAAAAGCTCCTAGGCATATTATTCCAATAGATCTGGCAAATGACGGGGTAATTTGTTTTAACGCGAATGATCTAGATCTGAAGGCAAATAAGGTTTGGATTTCAGTCCCAGGCATCAAATCTCGGATATGCGAGATAATACTTGCTCCAGAATCTCTCGAAATAAAAGAGATAAAATCTTTTGTAAGGCCAGAACTATTTAGAGCAATTCTTCTTGAATCCTCTTCGCCGATCAGCGTAGATCTCTTAAAGTTACTTGGTGACAATCTTCATATCGAAGAGAACTTATCTGCATTTAAAGATATTGTTGAAGTTGGAGAAAATGAAGCTGTAATTGTTGACAGTAAAGGTGATGCAATCATTATCGCGACAAAAGATCACTTAATAGGAGAAGCCAAGGTTTATGGAATGAGGTCTGGCGTCAAAGTAACTCAATCTAATGGCCTTAGATACTGCGGAGGGTTGATCATTCACGATGATCACTCAAGTATTCTACTGCATGGAAGAGGCCCTGAGGCTTTCGACATTCTTTTAAGAAAATCGCTTGAATTCGCAGCCCGAATAGGGTTTTCCCATGATAAAGCTTCGTGCACCTTATGTATAAGTGACTATGGAACTATGTCAGCTGGATCAGGCATGATGGTTGTTGAGTATACGCGGTCGGCAAATGAACTAGTCGCCACTTCAAACAAATTGCTTCAAATTGATACTGAATCATATTCTTTTGATCAAGGGTCTAAACAGGTAGCACCTTCTTGTAGAAGGTTGCAGCTAAGATAGATAAGCCTAGTGAGAATTTCACAACAAGTAGATATTTTTCTCTTCTATTCTATTTATCTTAGTTACATGAATTACAATTTAGAGCGATCTCGTACTATCTAGATATCAAAACAGAATGCGATCTAAACTATTATCAACTTAAAACTGTGATTGCGCAGTTAACATAAAAATCGCTAGAGGACCACTCAATAATATATAAATGAGAAATCTATCTTAAAAATAAATTTCTCAAAA
>CAZTER010000312.1:0-3346 GCA_964612045.1 uncultured Bdellovibrionales bacterium | reverse complement strand
AGAATAGCTCCTCTTCTTCTTCACTGTGTTTAATGGTTGGTGGAAACTCTGAAAATAAACGGTGATTAAATAACCCCTGCAACTCTTCAACATGCTGAGCATGCACCTGTGACCAAGAGGTATTAAACACCAAAACGTTCATACCGAAGGCCATCGCTCTTGTCGCAACTTCTCTTCCAACTCGTCCAAATCCCACAACACCGATAGTTTTACCTACCAACTCTCTACCAGTAATACGACGCCATTCTCCACGATGAACAAAGCTACTCTCTTCAGGAATACGACGAGCCAAACTTAAAAGAAGCCCAAAGGCATGCTCAGTAACGGTATGGTGATTTACTCCTGGAGTATTTGTAACCTTAATCCCAAGAAAATCGGCCTCTGTTAAATCTATACGATCTAATCCGACTCCATATTTACTTATAACTTTTGCTCTAGGCTTCGCCGCTCGCAATGCTATCGATGTAAAATCATCTTCTCCACAGATAAAACCATCAAACTGGTTTCCATCACCTATTAAATTTACAAGCTCTCCCTCACGGAATGGACCACGTGCAGTAACGATCTCTACTCCGCTCTGCTCAAGCCTTTCTCGATGAAGACCTGGAGAATCAATAAAGCTGGTTGTAGTTACTAGAACTCTAAATGCCATTTACATTACTCCTTTACTGTTAGGGTTAACCCCTTTCCATCCTGCAGGAAATACCTGATGACTAAACTGCTTCTCTCCTCTTCTTATTGAAATAACCTCTCCTCGAGTAAGCTCGATACAACTTAGAAGATTCCCGTAAACCAATCCGGTATCAATTCCGATCTTATACGGGAGATCAAACATAACTTCTTTAAATGGCGTATGTCCAAAGATTACAGTCTTGTTCAGCTTATGTGTTGGCTGAATAAACTCCTCTCGAATCCAAACTATATCCAAAGGAGATTGATCAACCAAAGACTTATTCGGATTAAGTCCAGCATGCACACAGACTATTCCACCTACTACAACTCCCCAATCAAGTTCACGGATAAATTGTAGATGTTGCTCAGGAAATTGCTCAATAAAATCCTCTGGTGAACTATCAACTGAGAGACCATAACTTTTTAATGTCTCTCTACCTCCATTTACAATGTAAAAATCACCGTCAGGAGTATTATCTATCCAACCTTCCAACATCAATTCGTGATTGCCTCGAAGGAATATTACATTAGCGTTCTCGCTCTTTAGAGCTATAAGCAGATCTAAAACCTCTCGGGAGCCTGGACCTCGATCTATGTAATCACCGATGAAGATTAGGAGATCATCTTCATTAAAGGAGAGATCATTTTTTAGATAACTTAGCAATAAGCTTAGCTCTGAGATACATCCATGTATATCTCCTACACAAAAGATACGGCTATTTGGTGATGAGATATCTCGTATAAAACTCATCACCGAATTCCTATTCACCAACTTTCAATATTGCGAGGAAAGCTTCTTGAGAGATCGCGACCTTACCTACCTGTTTCATCCTCTTCTTTCCTTCTTTCTGCTTCTCCAACAGCTTACGCTTACGAGAGATATCACCACCATAACACTTAGCAGTAACGTTCTTACGTAGAGCTCTTACAGTGGAACGCGCAATAACCTTTGCTCCGATTGCAGCTTGAACTGCGATCTCGAACATCTGCTGATCAAGGAGATCTTTTAGCTTTTCAACTAAATCTCGGCCGCGATAAAAGGCGTTTTCTCGGTGAACGATAATTGAGAGCGCATCAACTAGATCTCCATTTAAACGGATATCAAGTTTAACTAGATCAGCTTCTGCATAACCTCTAAACTCATAATCAAAGGAGGCATATCCTTTTGAGAGGCTCTTTAATTTATCATGAAAATCTAGAACGATCTCACTAAGAGGTATTTCATACACTACAAGAGCTCTAGTGGCTCCATGCACAGCTAAAGATTGTTGAACTCCGCGCTTATCTTCACAGAGTTTAAGCACTCCACCTACATACTCCTTTGGGCAGTGAATTGTAGCGGTTACTATCGGCTCTTCAATCTTTGCTATATCTCCAACAGTTGGGAACGTAGCTGGATTATCTACCACCACTATCTGCCCATCATGCAAAGTTACACGATAAACTACAGATGGAGCTGTCGTAATCAAACTAAGATTAAATTCCCTCTCAAGTCGTTCCTGAATAATCTCCATATGCAGCAAACCGAGGTATCCGCAACGGAAACCGAAACCAAGCGCAGCTGAAGTTTCTGCTTCATAGGTGAAAGAAGAATCATTTAGACTAAGTTTTTCTAGTGCTGTTTTAAGTTGAGAATAATCATCAGAATCAACAGGGAATAATCCACCAAAAACTACTGGCTTTACCTCTTTAAATCCAGGAAGAGGTTCGATTACATTCTTCCCAGCCAAACCAATAGTATCTCCGATCTTCACATCTCTAAGGTTACGGATTGTAGCTGAAACGAACCCGGCTTGCCCACTTGAGATCGAGGCGAGCTCTCTGCGATGCGGGGTAAACACACCAACTTTATAAACCTCATATTCTGCACCAGTACTAGCAAACCTAATCTTATCGCCTGGCTTAATTGTCCCATCAATAACACGGACTAAAACAACGACACCTTGATACGGGTCAAACCATGAATCATAAATTGAAGCTCGTAACGGAGCATCGACAGAACCACGCGATGGCGGAGGAACATTTTTTACGATCGCCTCTAAAACCTGATCAATACCGATGCCTGTTTTAGCACTAATACAAACTGCGTTACTTGCATCAATTCCTATAATCTCTTCAATATCTCGCTTTACGCGCTCCGGATCTGCATTAGGAAGATCTATCTTATTTATTACTGGGATAATCTCTAGATCATTCTCAATAGCGACATAAACATTCGCCAAGGTCTGGGCTTCTACGCCTTGCGAGGCATCAACAACCAACAAAGCCCCTTCACAAGCAGCCAAGCTTCGCGAAACCTCATAGTGAAAATCAACATGTCCCGGAGTATCAATTAAATGCAATTGATATGTCTCTCCATCTTTTGCCTTATATGAGAGGCGAACGGTTTGCGCTTTAATAGTAATTCCACGCTCTCTTTCAAGATCAAGATTATCAAGAAGCTGTGCCTGCATTTCACGCTTCTCAATTGCTCCAGTGAATTCCAAGATTCGATCAGCTAATGTAGATTTGCCGTGGTCGATATGAGCAATAATGCTGAAGTTTCGAATCTTACTTCGATCTTTATCGGTAGAAATGTTGTCACGATCATCACTAGACATTACGTCTTTTCCTAAAACAAAAAATACAAACTTTTATCTCGATGCCGAAATATCTAAATACTAACTTTTCGAAC
>CAZTER010000311.1:0-3364 GCA_964612045.1 uncultured Bdellovibrionales bacterium | reverse complement strand
AGGGGATGGCTTTGGTCTTTCTCTTCCGATGGGGCGAGAGATAATGCGTAGGCACAATGGTGCGTTGCAGGTGCGTTCCGAGAGCGATATTGGGACTGTGGTGCATCTATATTTCCCGTATCTGCAAAAGTAATAGCTCTATAAATATTTAGAATTCAGAGATATCTGGAAGATTCCAGCTGTCTTTCGCAATTAGGCCAGCAGTTCCTTAGGAGTTCCAACTCTTTTTAGCTCTCCATTTGCAAGCTCTATAATGAGATCATAATCCCTTAATGTATCGAGTCTGTGAGCGACAGTAATTAGAGTTCTCCCCGCAAGGTTTTCCTGAAGAAGTTTCTGGATAGTCGCGTCAGTTATCGGATCTACGCCACTCGTTGGTTCATCAAGGATTATAAATGGTGCTTTTGAGAGTAGTGCACGTGTAAGACAGAGGAGTTGCCTCTCTCCGAGAGATAGGTTGCTTCCGCCTTCCATGATTTCAAATTCTAGAGGTAGGCCCAGTCCAGTTAACTCCAAGGCTCGTTTCATCTCAACCTCGTTAAGCTCTCCAGGGCGATCTAAATTACTTTGAACTGTTCCTTGGAATAGATACGGGTCTTGTGGAACTACGACGAAGTTTGCTCTTGCTATATCAACATCTAATGAAAAGATTGACCTTCCCCCGATTAAAATATCGCCATCTTGAACATAGACCATTCTGTAAAGACTCTGAACGATAGAGCTCTTGCCGGATCCTGTACGACCAATTATCCCGACGCGAGATCCGTAAGGTATCTTAATAGAGAGGTCTTTTAGTACGAGCGGAGAGTCGGTTCGGTAGGACATAGTAAACCTGCGGAACTCTAACTCTCCTTTGAATGGACCATTAGAGGCTAATTCTGTAGGTATTTCTTGATTCTTCTTTACTAAAAGATGGGGAGATCGTTCATTTTCTATCTCATTAGGAAGATCCGCATATTCAAAAATTCTTCGAATTATGCCGGCTGCCTCAATCAGATAAGCGGTTGACCAGCTTAACCAGCCAAAAGATGGAGCAAGTCTGAAGATCGCTGTAATTAAAACTCCAGCAAGTACGTCGGAGATGGCGTTTTTGTATAGTGCGTATGTTACGGCAGAAAGTGCAATAAATGAGTAAAAGGATCCAACATTTGCTGTAATAAATCTGCCCCAGCCATCGATCCTTGCTCGTACCAAATTTAGATCTATGAAATCACTTAGAGCCCTTTCTACTCTAAGAATCAGTGATTCAACCTGATTATATAGGAGGAATGTTCTGGCACCCTCTATTACATCAGTTTCTCTATGGATTAGTTCTCCTAGCTTTACAGAGCGAATGACAGCGCATCTTTGCAACATTTGAGAGATGTTAGATTGAACATAAAAGAAAACTAAGATTGTTGGCAGGACGAGTATAGTTGCAACTGGGCTAGCAACCATGATTATAGCGCCACCACAAATAACATCGCATGTAGCTCCGAGGCTATCTCCTATGCGTGCGACTGCATTTGTCTGTAAAGTATCAAAGTCGCGGACTAGTCTATTGATCATTCGCCCAGAAGGGTTTTCATCAAAAAAAGTAGTACGCGTACCACTGACTCCATCTACCATTCTTGCGTGAATATTCTGGCATGCCCACCTGCCAGTACCTTCGAATAGGGCCCAAGATAGAAATCGAGTTAATAATATAAATGCCGCAGCTATCCCTAAAATATCAAAAGATAACGGAATTGAAGTTCCAACATATGGGACATTGGCTACGCATGCGTTGTTATCTGAGCAGTCACTATATGAGCTGGCTAACCACAAAAATACTTGAGGGCTTAGCGCTGCAAGTAGATCTAGAACAATAACAATCCAGAGGAGTTTTCTGAGAGCCGGAAGTTCTCTGATAAATCTAATAATGTGCGAGAGGGTATTTTTCTTTATAGTTGTATTCTCTCTGGAAACGAAGGTGTCGCTCATGCTCCCTCGCTTTCAAATGCTGAATATAACCTGAAAAGTTGAGAGTTCTTATCTTGTAGTAATTGAGTAGGTGGAGAGTCTTCGATAATCTTTCCATCTTCTATGACGATTACTCGTGAGAGCTTTTCGATCCCATCTAGTCGGTGAGTCGACATTACCAATAACTTTGAGTGAGAGAGTATCTCGCTAGATAAGGCACGTTCAGTACGCCTATCTACTGCGCTTAATGGATCATCTAAGATTAAGATCTCGCGCTTCGATATAAATGCTCTTGCTAAGCTGACGCGTTGTTTTTGCCCGCCTGAGAGATTAATTCCAATTTCTCCAACTTCTTCTTTGATACCTTTAGGGAAGGACTTTATATCGTCTAATAATTGGCTGCTTTGTAATGCCGAAGTAATCTGTTCAGGTGTTCGTTGATCCCCAAGATCTATATTTCTCTCAATTGTATTGTTGGATAGAAATGGTATCTGCCAACAAGCTGCCACCTGAGATCTATACTTATGGTATGTCTCAGAGTTCCATAGATTTGATTGAATGCCATTGCTAAATTCAATCAAGATATCTCCTGAGCTAGGCCTTCGTTCTCCAGATAAAAGATCTAGTAATATAGATTTGCCGCTACCAACTTCTCCTACAATGCCGATCTTCTCACCACTTTTTATGATAGCAGATATATCCTTGATGATAAGGCGATCGTTTATTACTAAAGAAACGTTCTGAAGTATTATTGCTGACACTGAAGCTTGGCTCGGTATTGTGGCATCACTCTCAATAAATAGTCGATCTACCTCTGGAAGCTCTAAAAATTCCTTTAGTCGTTTGCATCCTGCAGCTGCCGGCGCATACCAATTTATTAAAAATGGGATATGTTGGATCGAGTTGGTCGTCAGGTGTGTGAGTGCCCATAGAGATGCGAAAAATGAGGCTAGATCAATCGATACCCCAAAGATCTTCCATGCAGCAAGCATTCCTAGAATTGGAATTGTCCACCATACATTACTAACTGCATAGGTGCCGCATTCGAGGGTTACTTGTGCAGTATATGCACGAGAGATTCTTTTCATGATCGTCGCAATGTCGCGTTTGATAGCACCTTGCCAACCAAGATAGCGAATTAGCCGAATATGACGGACCCACTCTCCAACTAGAGTTGTGACCTGATCTAATGCAGTTTGAGCTGTACGCTTTGAGCGTTCAATATAGCTTGCAAAATAGATAGAGATTGGAACCTGAGATAGAGCGAGTGCGATTCCTAAAAGTCCTACCCAGCCGAGTAGAAAATAGATAAGAGGAGTCATTACTAAGAATAGAAACAGCGCAGGTAGTAATATGGCAATTGCAATAGTTAAAAAATCCTCAACAGATTTACTCGATTGGTTTTTAAAGGCAGGTAATTCTT
>CAZTER010000310.1:0-3365 GCA_964612045.1 uncultured Bdellovibrionales bacterium | reverse complement strand
TAGAATATCTTTACTCCCTCTCGATCATGAAGCTTCCTATAGGCAAGCAGAGACTGTTTGCCATCATACTGAGAGTCTTCAAAGATAAATTTAAATCTCTCTTTCAGCTTTGGATCTTGGTCTAACGCAAGTTCAATTCCATTTTTAGCTGCGATTCCGTATTCAGCAACTGGACCAGTGAGGGGAACGATTACTCCTATCTTAATTCGTTCCTCAGCTGACAATATTGAGAGGGGGACTAATCCAAGAATTACAATAAGTAGAAGTGATATTTTTTGCATAAGATTTCTTATCACCTCAAGTAGTGACAGAGATAGACCTAAGTACTGAACAAATGAAACACTCAACAGTAGTTAAGTCGTGTTAGCGGATAAATGTCAGATTTTTAAAAATTAAGCTCCCTCCAAGATTTAAGAGGCTATAAAGCCACCCTTAAGATCATCTTGAATCCGTTTTATTTCACGACGTATATGAAGTTTGGAGTGGTTACCTAGACCAAATACACTCTCTGCCATGGCTGCCGCTATTAGACTTTCTTCGCTCGTTACGGCTACAGCTCCAGCATTTATAAGGTGTTGTTTGTCTCTGTCATAATGACATCTAGCGAATGTAGGTATTGGTCGTGCAACTTCATGAGCCGACTGCAAAATCATCATAGTATCTTCAATCGAGGGTACAGTTATCGCCAAATAAGCTGCATTAGCTAGTCCAGCATTTTCAAGTATGTCTCGACGAGAGGCATCTCCAAATAAAGCCTGTTTACCAGAGGACTGAAGCTCTGTGACAGTTTCAATATTTGTCTCAATAATTACCGGCTCGATATCCATCTGCTCAAATGCTCGAGCAATAGTGCGCCCCACTAATCCGTAGCCAATTACTATAGCGCGAGGCTTAGATGAAGGTTCAATTGTAGTCAGGGGATGTTCTGCTGACTTAATCATCTTAGCTGAACTTCTATCTAACCACCGCTTAAGAGCAGGGATCTTCATCAAAGTTGGCTCAAGACTAATGAGATATCTAAATACGAACACATTTAAGCTGATTGAGGCGATAGCTGCTGCAACAAGAACTGTTTGGCCATATGCCGGCATCAATTTAAGTTGCTTTCCAACCTCTGCCAAGATGAATGAGAACTCTCCGATCTGTGCGAGCGCTGCTGCTACGGTTAATCCAGTCTTTAATGGATATCCGCAGATGAGCACTATAGCCAACGCTGCGAGTGGCTTAATTACAAGAACGATAAACAAAACGCCGAGAGTAAGCCATGGATACTCAATTATGACTTTATAATCGAACAACATACCGGCGGATACAAAGAATAGAACCGCAAAGGCATCTCGCATCGGTAAGATATCTGAGGCTGCTTGATGACTAACAGAAGACTGTCCAACAACCATACCTGCTAAGAAAGCTCCGAGTGCCATCGAGGTGCCGAAGGCAAAGTAGGAGAAGGCAGCAACAGAGATAGAGAGAACTAAAACTGTTAGAGTAAATAATTCTTGCGACCTAAGTTTTGCTACCTGCGTGAGTAGCATCGGAATAACCTTGCCACCAACAACCAATACAATAGCAACGAGCAGTCCAAACTTAAGAATTACAAGTCCGATTGCTTTTGTAAGACTGATATCACCAGAACCACTAACAGCCAGGATCGGCAATAAAACAAGAACAAGGATAGTGATAATATCTTCTACAAGAAGCCAACCAACAGCTACGTGTCCTTGTGGAGAATCAAGTTGGTCGTGGTCAATTAATACCTTTAGCAGTACGACAGTACTTGCTACTGCCGTTGCTATTCCTAGAACCAAACCACCATTAAGATCCCAGCCAGCCCAGCTTGCTAGTAATATTCCGCATAAAGTTGCAGCAAGACTTTGACCGACAGCGCCAGGAATAGCGATCGCTTTAACAGCAAAAAGATCTTTCAGATTAAAATGAAGACCAACAGCAAACATTAAAAGGATAACTCCGATCTCAGCAAGCTGACTGGCGATATGAGTGTCCCCGATAAATCCAGGGGTATATGGACCAATTGCTACACCAGCAACTAAATATCCGACCAAAGGTTGAAGACCCAGTCTCTTGGCAATTAACGCGAAGAAAAGAGCCGAGACCAGACCATAGGCGATAGTTTCGATAAGAACTAAATCGTGCATAGGGTTAGATAATATATGGGCGTTTAGTCTGATGCACAATAAAAGTTATTATATTTATGCTGATTTATACCTAATTATTAAATATATCCGATCGATATCAGAGGATCTGTTACCTGATACTACTATTTTAGATAGCGTACCCGCATATTAAGAAATGGTCGCTCTATAACATAGTATGACAGAGCCGAAACTGCGATTAGCGCAGGAAGAATGATAATCCCAGTATATAACTGAGAATGCAGATCTAGATTGGCTGGAAATCGATAAGGAATTATCGTCGTGAATCTTCTTAGAAAGATAAAATGTAGTAGGTACATCGAATAGCTTAGCGTTCCTATGAAAATTAGCGGACTAGATATTATCTTTGGTAGTAAGCTGCCGATTGGAAGATAGGCAACTAAAAAGATTGCCCAGATTGTGCCTTCAATTGTTGGCCAAAATAACTTCCAGGCAGCAACAGCTGGATAGCCACCAAGCTGATTAAATCCAACTATAGTTGCCAATGTTAAGATTAAAGCTCCTATAAAAAAGGGAGCTTTTGATGGTGTGTTAGATCGAGAGCGATACCACCGTGCGAATATCATTCCGATAATAAACTGATCTATACGTCCAGTAATATGCCAATAGGATATATCGCGTGGATTTGCACCTCCGAGATAAGCAAAATAACGAAAGATAATTGCTATCAAACCTAAAGCCCATTTAATCCCATCCTTCTCTATAAAGCGGTGTAGGAATGGAAAGATAAGGTAGAATTGAAATTCAACAGCGACTGCCCAGAACATTAAAGTAAAAGGATCTGCATTTACTGCACCAGGAAAACTAGCTTGAAATGTAAGTGACTGAACGACAGCGCTTAGAGAATATAAATTAGGATTTGCAGCGAGCCCGACTACTAACATTACGATGAATAGGGGATAGATTCTTAAGAAGCGATTTTTGATATAGGACCAATATAAAACCTCCTTCCCAAATGCTCCCATTTCAAAGACAAAACCACTCAACACCATAAATAGGGCGACTGCTGTATGTCCCTCTTCAATTAAAGCAGTAAATGGATTGAGTGTTGAGATCCAAAACTGTGTAATGTCTTGACCAGGTCCTGTACGAGGTAGAAATGATAAGATGTGGAGACCGTGATAGAATATGATTAAGAGAGCAGCGAATGCGCGGAGGTGATCTAATCCGGGAATGTGTTTAATGTTGCTA
>CAZTER010000309.1:0-3367 GCA_964612045.1 uncultured Bdellovibrionales bacterium | reverse complement strand
GATATGTATTTTATATATAAAAATTGATATTTTTTAATATAAGCTTTCGAGTTAGTATAACACTGAATGTTTAATAAAGATCCAAAGTATGAAGCGTGGAAAAGAGCTCGGATTTGATTGTTCGCAACGACTAAAAGATCTCTTCAATGAACAGTATGAGATCTGGCGTAAGGTAAACTCAGCTGATTTAGCAGATCTGGCTGTTAAGTGCGGGGTCTCTTCTGCCTATCTCGCACATGTTCGACGTTATGGAAGAATTCCTAGTCGACCTGTGATGATCTTGCTAGCGCTAAATTTTAAGATTCCAGGTAAGCGATTATTCGATGCTGCTGGAATTGGAGATGAGTTTCCTTATGCTTCAAATTTAGAAATTACAACTCCTACTAAAGAAGATCTCGGATTATTTAGTGTTAAGTTCAACTCAGATGCTTTCGTTGATGCAATTAGGACAGTCATTAGAAGTGAAGTTAAGACTAGAACTCCACGAGATCTCTTAAGGGACAGACCACTAAAGATCGGGTTGAATTATCATCAATATTGGTTGTTTGGCTCTCATACTCCGCCAGAATCTCAGCAGCATACCGGATTGTTTCCTGAGATCTGCAAGATGCTTGGTTTGGCACTGCAGATAGATATTGAATTAATTTACGTTCCTTATGCTTCTTATATGGATAAGTTGCTAAAAGGTGAGATCGATCTGTATGGTCCATCAATGGTAGTGCCAAATCTTCCTGCTCGTATCTTATTTTCTCGAGCGCTTTATGAGCTGGGAATATCTGGTCTGTGGCGGAAGAGGGAGGCTCCGGGATTGCAGACAATGCCAGAACCAAAGAAAGCAGATGATCTTCAAAATGTAGGATATAAGATCGCTGTTACACGAAATACATATTCGCACCTTATTGCAAACACTAGATTCGGTAGGTCAGATCAGGATCTTATTTTATGTTCTTCAGATGAAGAGGCTCTTGAAAGGATTACTCTGAGAGGATTGCAACGTCCAGCACATATATTTATCTCTAATTCGATTACCTCAATTATGTCTGCAAAAGAACATCCGCAGAGTTTAGGGTTGCTCTTTGCGAAAAGAAATTCTGTTATTGATTATGCTGCAAATGCCATCGCAATCCGTCCTGACTGGCCAGAGATGGTTCAGATGGTAAACGAAGCATTAAGCTTTCTTTTGAATCGTGGCGGTGTTTCAGATCGACTAAGAGCCTTTCATTCGGGTCAGGTAGGAGAGGTTGTAAATCTAATATCCTAAATTTGTATTCAGTATCTAGCTATTTTGGGTTTGTGGTGTCGCTGATGTCAGTTAGAGCTAGATCGATTATAGAGCTGACTAAATCGGGTTTTATATGAGCAAACATCACCTTAAGTTCAGGGTGTGCAACGCTTGCAAACTCTGCGATCTTGAATGCCGTCCAATTGCAGAAGCTATCAGATGGTCTTTTGTTTACTTTAAATGATTTCGAAATCGTCTTTGGTATATGCAGTAAGAATTTATCTTGAGATCCTTTTGATACAAATTTAGTTTTGTTGAATTGGTTAATAGTAAGAGCTTCGATTAGATTTGTGCCTTTGGCGAGACCAAGAACTAAGATAGGTTTTTCATTCGATATTCGAGTTTTGAGAGTATTAAGACCGGCTTTTAATTCATGAAAGATAAAAGGATCGAATCCGCACTTCTGAATTGCAGTTAGATTTGGAGAAGAGCGGAATGTGTATACGATTATTCGAGGAGAGGGGCTTTTTTGCTTTAACTCTTGCTGCATCTGTAAGTATGATAAATAGATCTTTGTGTGAGGTTCTACATCATTTTATATTCTTGGTTATTTTAACCTGTCAGGCTTGATCTTGAAATTAATTTATTGTTGAACTTATATGGTTAGATCGCTATTTGTAATAATTGCTCTTATTCTCTCCCTATTTGGAATCTCTCAAGCACAAGAGCGGATTAAGGTCGGTGTATCTGTAGCGCTAACAGGAAATGCTGCAACTTACGGAACAGATATCAAGAATGCTCTTATATTTGCTAACGACAAATTAGCAGGGGGTCGATATGAGCTAATTATCGAAGATGATAAGTGCGAAGGAAAAACTGCTGTTAATGTTGCTCAGAAATTCGTTAGTGTTGATAAAGTGAAGTATGTCCTTGGTTTTGCCTGTAGTAGTGCGTTACTTGCTTCTGCAAAGGTATATGAAGAAGGGAAGGTTGTCGCGATTGCTTCTAGCGCAGCAGCGGCAGATATTTCTAAATCTGGAGACTATATATTTCGCACGGTAGCTAGTAATGATGAGATCGGGAGAGTTCTCTTCGATTATGTCTCTAAACAGCATAAGCATTTTGCGGTGCTTAGTGAAGAAACAGATTTCTCTCAGGGTCTATTAAAGTCTTTTCTTAAAAACAACTCTTCCGATCAGTTAGATATAACTGCGGAGAATTTTTTTACTAATGAAAGTGATTTTAAAAGTTTGTTTATTCGACTTCAGAGAAGAAATGTTAGTGGATTATTTATAAACTCTCAGACAGAAGCGACTTTCTTAATTGCGTTGAAAGCTGCTCGTGAAAATGGATTTAAAGGGGATATTTATTCTGCATATATGGCTGGTAGCGATTCTTTTCGAGTTAATGCAGGATCGTTAGCAGAAGGAATTATCTTTGCCGATCGTCCTAGCGCAGCTGATGTTTTTACAGATGAAGGTCAGCTACTGTTAAGTGAGTTTAAAAGTAAGTATCCACTGCATTCTTGGGAGATTTTATTCGCCTCAACTTTTGAAGCCTTTCGAGCTCTTCATCAAGCGATCCAGAGTAAGCAGGATATAAGACAGTACCTTTATAGTACTAAATTTAGCGGGATATTTGGTAAGTATTCCTTTGATATCAACGGAGATATTCAAGGTGTTAAGTTTATGATGAAGATTATTAAAGATGGGCAGGTTCATAACTTGCCGAATCAGTAGATCGTTCATCTGATCCCCGTAGTTTAGAGCCCTTAATCTTATAAAGGGCTGTTATTTCAGCGATTTATTTGAGTAAATTGTCTGGAGCAAATTTCATCTCTGTGCTGATTAGAGGATAAGGGAGAGTTTGTTATGAAACACCTAATTGCATTTGCTATCCTTATATATGGCATCTTTGTCTTAATGCCTCAGTACATCCATTCTTAATGGACGGGTAAGGCTGTTTTCTTGATGTCACTATTCTAGTGATGATGCCTTTCAAAAGGCGAGAGAAGCTTTTAGCTGAGAAGGTTTAGATTTTAGTAATTGCAGAGATCGGACTCTGATGTTGTCTCGCCTGAGCGCTTTTTGATGAACTCCTTCACTCCAGCAAAGTCTATACGATGCACTGAGCTTGGGCCTAGCT
>CAZTER010000308.1:0-3368 GCA_964612045.1 uncultured Bdellovibrionales bacterium | reverse complement strand
CATGTCGTGATAAATTAAGGGCTGATAATCAAGAAATTATCAATATAGCTGTAGAATTATGCACTTTGACTGATATTGCTAAAGTTTTCAAATGAGGAAATATTTGAAATGGTCTAGGTTGGCAATTCTAAATTAATTGATTGTAATATGAGCCTAAATACACCTGAATGGTGCCATGAAATTGTTTAAAACTAGTGCTTTGATAGTTAATTTACATGACAAGTGAAGAGATAGAAAAATTATTACAATCTCCAATTTTTAACTTTTCTCTTAGCTCGAAGGAATTATTTCACTCAAATTTTATATTCTGGCTTTGCCATTGTTATCCAGAGCAGCTTGGTAGGTTGTTTAGCAAAGAGCTTGGACTAGAAGATGAAAATAATATTATTTCTAATATCAAACGTGAAAAGCAAAACCTAGATTTGCAGTTTCAAATTGGTAATTGCTTAGTTGTAGTTGAGAATAAAGTAAAAAGCTTAGCTAATAAAAATCAATTAAAAGAGTATTCAGATCCTGGTTACATCAAAGGAGACTATAGCGATAAGAAGTTTATCCTTTTAAGTCTTTATAAACCTGATTTTATTGAGCGAGGAGATTTAGACACAGCTTGTTGGAGATATTATAGCTACTCAGATTTGCTTGATAAGTTTATTAGTAAATTAATTGTCGAAAATGAGTATCATAAATTAATTATAAATGACTATACAAAGTTATTAATATTCTTAACTGACACTTTAAAGACTGAAGCTCTTAACGTTGATATATTATCTATTAGTCAATCTGAGACATCTAAGGCTTTGAGCAGTTTACGGATGTCTGATATTTATCAAAAAATTGTATTTGAAAAATTTAAGGAAAAATTAGAGAGAAAAGTTTTAGCAACTTTTGACCAAGTTACTAATAAAAATGCTGATATAATGCTATATTCAGGTTTAACAAATGTTCAGGGGCTTTGTGGTGTAAGAGTAAAAATTAATAATCCCTTTATCTCTGATTTTTACCTGGGCATTCAGATTCAAGCCAATCAGTATCGTTATTATGCAGAATGTCATAGTAGAAAAAGCGTCATTGAGCTTATCTCTATAGAGTTATGTAAGAGCGAGTATTGGTTCTCCTTCGCACATTTTAAAGATAAGTTTAAGATATATCCTATTAATAACTCTTCTAAATCAGAGATAAGGTTTAATGAATTTGGTAAAAATAATTCAGAAGATAAGGGAGTATTCAAATATCGATATGCAAAACTTGATAATCTTGTAACTAATTCTGACGAACTAGTGGAATTGATAATTGCAGACCTTAAGATGCTTTTTGATAATGAATCTCAGGTTGTTAGAGTAATTAATGATAAATGTTCTGAATAACTGGCAATCCTGCTGTATGATTTAAGTGCTAGCGATATTCCTTCTTCTGTCATGCTCGTTGATTACTATGACCTGCCTACTTATTTATGTGTGATAAGTTGTAAATACGCTTACTCACAAGCGATACCATCATTATCTCTATCGAGATGAGGGGCATATCCTGGTTGTCCAATTTTTATGCGAGCCACACCAGCCATTCTGGCTTCTGAGCAATTTCTAAAATAAGGATCTTTGCTATTCGGTTTTTGAGAAGTTAAATTATTGAGAGGGATTGAACTTTTATTAGCTTGGTATTTACTTTGCGAGCATTCTCGATTTTCCTATGACAGTGATACTCTCCTGTTTTGTGATTTGTGTGGCATCCTTCTGAATTTAAGCCTCCTGGGTGTGCTTTAGCAGTGCCAAAGTTGGCGAGAGTTGTGAAAGATAGGATAAGGATTATTATACCTAGGAGACTATATTTCATAATAAGAGTTCATATTTAGCATACTGAGTTAATATAGGTGCTAAGTTAATTATGTCTAATGCTACCTGTAATATTAAACTTAGATTAAATTTCCAATGAAGTAATTAGTTAGCTGCTTCTTGTTTTAGAGATTACTTAAATCGCGATAAGCCATTATAGAGTAGAAAAATAGTATCAGATCCTTTTATCTGTAGAATGCACTTTATCGAAGGCTAAAAGGACATTCTCTTTTCTTCCATTCATTAAATCAGATAATAAATTTTTCTCTGTTATAAATACTTTAATAAGATCCTTTACTATCGGTGCTATACAAAAAGCTAAGCTGGATGCCGTGAATTGACCAGGATTAAACCAATCTCCTAACAATATCTTTGTTTTTCTAATATTACTATCTAGTTCGATGCGGTCTGAGTGAACAATTGAAGACCTGAGTGCATATAATTCTTTAAGCGCTTCAGATGGGTTTTTTATTTTATCAAGTAAAGTGTCATGATTATGGGCTTGTTTCCTGATATCCCAGATCGAACTCCAATAATCCACAAATATCTTCTTAACATTTACAGGGAATCCGCCTCCCCCAATTTCTTTACATTCTGAAATGAATCCATCTAGCCCTGCTAGGCAGTCGTATATTCCATTTAATGCTATAGGCTCTGCTTTAAAAAATGGTAGCCCCATTGCGCTAGCAATTTGCCATAATCCAGATTGAATGCGACTAAAGGAAAAGAGTGAACTAGGATTAGTTTTTAATAAATCATACCAAAAATCACATAAATTAAGCTGAGTATCGCTGATCGGCTGATATGGTATCCCTGAAGACTTGATGCTTGCCCAGAATTGGACTTGAGATGCTGAAAGATACCCTAGTCGATCGTGAGGAAGATTAAGAGATGGAAGAAAAGGTCTGTCTGGTGCAAATCGCCATGGAATATTCTCCAACATAACATCATCAATTATATATTGAGATTCAAGGCCAAGGCATAAGCTCATATAGAGATTGTTACAGTTAACAAGTATCTTACTTTCGTTAACTTCTACTAATGATATTTCTTTTTTAAACCATAAAGAGTGTTTCAAAGAAATTATTAAATCTCTAGCAATGTGATTTTGAGCAATACAAGCAAGCCATTGATCGTTAGGTTTGAATAATTGCCAGCTATCAAGATTGAAATCTGTATCTATTTGTACGAAAGGTAAAATTTGAACTATCAAATTTACGGTACTTTTCTCCGTAGCATTCCAGCTGATAATTTGATCCGTATGTTGGTCTAGAAAGCTATATAATAGTGGTGTACTTGGTAGTTCACCTCCACAAAAACAAGCACTATAGAATGCATACCTAATGCCTTGAATAATGGATGTTATAAGAGAGATGTCAGATGTTTGAGATTCTCCGTCTTCAATAAAGCGAAATTCTTTATTTTCATTCAAAGCAATAGCTAGTTCTTCTAGTCGTGTTTGTAAATCGCACGATAGTTTTTTGAATTCAAAGCTAATAGATGGAATTGTAATTTCTGATGAATTTTTAATTCTGTTCG
>CAZTER010000307.1:0-3369 GCA_964612045.1 uncultured Bdellovibrionales bacterium | reverse complement strand
AACAAAGTATTTAAGGGAAGGAGATATCTGCGAATCATCCCTGAAACTATTCCTGTCTCTTTAAGATCAGTATAGTCACCACGAAAAGCATATAAGTATCCATCTTTTATATGAGAGACTGGTAATTGGCTCCGTTCCGTTTTTAGCATGTGATGTGGAGTCGGGCTTCTCTGGGGGATAACTCCAAGATCTTGTAGTTGTGTAAGTGTAACCTCGGCAGATTGATATCCCTGTCTTCTCTCAAGCACAGCACCAACTTCTGGATATTCATTTTTAATTCTTGTAACTAGGTCTTCAGCTTTTTGGAATCGGGTACGAAGGGTTTGGTCTATCTCAAAAACGGCATCTTTGGTTCGTTGTGCGAACTGCTCACTTTCAAGTGAGATTATCGAGGGGGCTGATTGAAGTATCTGTGTCATGATCTGTATAAGTTATGGATAGAACAATTTGATAGGTGACATTGATAGAATTTCCTGGTTTTTAAGCATTTTTGCCGATATATCTTATCAAATACACTTAAAATAATATGGGAATAAGATGTCTCTTGAATTTACAGTAGTTGATGCATTTACCTCTAACCCCTTCAGTGGAAATCCTGCTGCTGTTTGTATTCTAGATGAAGCAATTAGCGATGATTTAATGCAGAGAATCGCACTCGAAATCAATCTCTCAGAAACGGCTTTTTTATATTCGGAGGGAATTGGATTTCGTTTGAGATGGTTTACTCCTAAGGCTGAAGTGAAGCTTTGTGGCCATGGTACTCTTGCAAGCGCTCATGCACTTTGGGAGCAAAGAGCAAAAGATTTAAGAGAAATAGAGTTCTATACACTTAGCGGTACTCTTATAGCGAGCAAAGAGGGAGATGATATAAAACTTAATTTCCCAATTGAACCAGTAATAGAAGCAGATCTTCCTGCTGAGTTATTAAAAGCTATTGGAGTCATTCCAATTTTTACAGGGAAAACTGATGTTCGGTATTTTGTAGAGCTTCCCACTGCTAATGATGTACGGAATCTTTCCCCTGATTTAGCAAGAATAAGTCAGTATCATCCTGGTCGTATTATTGTTACGGCGCAGTCTGATGCTCCTGAATTTGATTTCATATCTAGGTATTTTGCTCCTGGAATAGGAATTCCAGAAGATCCCGTAACAGGATCAGCGCATTGTGCGCTAGCAGAATATTGGTCGAGAAAACTTGTGAAAAATGAATTTAGTGCTTATCAAGCATCCTCACGTGGTGGAGCTCTTAAGATAAAATTAAATGATAAGCGTGTAGATCTTTTAGGAAAAGCTGTTACGGTTTTTAGAGGAAAGTTTGCTATTAATCTTTCATAGTTATGATAGCAAGCCTTCTCTTTATATAGGAGAGTATTTTATTTTTAGTTACGTGATTAATCAGTGCTATATTGAGTTGATTCATCATTATTTTAGTTTATGTTAAACAATATAGAATCAACCCCTTCATTAGAGATTACTCCTGTATTACTAAGTAGTAGTTATGTTTTTGATAGAAAAAGTTGCATGGAATCATTACAAAATACTCTTTCACCAGAGATCTTTGCCCTCATAAATCAAGACTTATACACTGATTTTCAGGAAGCATTAGCTAGGTTGCCATTTTCAGCTAGAGAACAGAGCAAGATTCAAGAAACACTTCTTTTAATGATTGAGATACACAGTAAGCAGGATCCTCGTCCGGATGGAGAAGCATATATTAATCATCCACTAAGAGTTGCCTTGCGATGCATTACAGAGTTTGGAGTGGTCAGTTGTGATGGAATATGCGCAGCTTTGTTACATGATTCAGTTGAAGATCAAGCTAAAGCTCTAGTTCAATCTGTTGGAATAGATCCTCAAAGCATATCTAAAGAAGCTCTAAAAACTACTGCTTTAGATGTAATTACAACAAGGTTCAGTGATAGGACAGCCAAGATAGTGTCACTATTAACTAATCCTGATTTCACATTATATGTTGAAAACAAGAAAAGCTCTGGGGATCTTCGAGATGCAGTCGTAATAAAAAATGAAGCTTATTTTATTCATTTTTTTGAGATTTTAGACGCAGATGCTGAGGCATTCAAAATTAAGCTAGCTGATTTCTCAGAGAATGCGCTCTCTCTAGGAAATCTAGAAGAGGGAAGTAAGAAGGATAAACTCAGGAGTAAGTACGGGCCTGTTTTGGCAGAGGTAATTCTAAGAGCCTCTGCAGAAGACCATAAGTTGCAAGTGAGTGAACGATTCTTAGCGCATGCAAAGGATGTATATGAGGCTTGTTACAAAAAGAGATGACCTCTTATATCAATACTTAATTAGTTTATTAGTTTAAATCTTCAAGAATTAGAGCGAATCGATTTTAACTCTTTTTCTTTCGGACGATACTCAAGATTCACGCGTTGAATTAATGTAATTCCAGGGGCTATCCTTTTCTCTTTAGCGCCTACAGCGAGTAGAGACTCCCTCATCGGCGTACTTCGATTAATGCCGGTATATAAGATTGCGGTATGATATCTTCCCTGTTCAAAGTTTTTAATAATCTTTTTCGGACGCTTAATCCTTAGCTTTTTTCTCTTTTGACAAGTAAGAGGAACTCTTTTTGCATATTGTACTCCGAAATGATTTTCTGTGCGGCGTAAAGCTTTTCCTTGGGTTTCGATTAGGTATCCAGGCCATGAAGCAAAAAGTTCTTCGCCAGGAGCCACATATTGATCTAAGATCTTTGATACATTACTTACGGTACTAATCTTCCAACTTTCAACATTTTTATCTCCAACGCCGATAACATCATCTCCTGTTAGTGTATATTGCATAATTTTTTGAGTACTAGAGAAAAGATATGGAGGCGCAATTATTAGTGACAGTATTAGATTTATAGTTATTGCTACAGGTCTAGATGTCCAACGATAGATCTGATTGTGGATCTCTAGCAGCGCTCTAGTAGTGCAAAGAATCAAGAAAGGGATAGCAACGACAAAGTACTGAAGGTAAGGAGGGGATGGTAAGATGTGTATGACTATTAAGGCCAGACCAAGAAGACAGTTAAATTCTACTTTAAGACGCTTTATTAAAAGCCATAAAGAATAAACTATTGAGGTATATAAAAAAAATGGAAACTGAAAGGTATTTAATGCAGCTGCTTCGCGAAACCCGAATAGGCTAAGTAATACTTTGACCCGTTGTTGTTGAAAGTACTCTTCAGGAAGAGAGCTTTTAGTAGTGTGATAAAATAGATTGTTAAATAGGAAATTTTCACCATCAAGTGCTAAAAATAATAATGCTGGAGTAATTCCAAGAAGACAGCCGAGAACAAAATTTTTGACATTAAGGAGCTTTGCTTCTTTGTTAAGATAGATAAGTTCTAGTAAAAAAATT
>CAZTER010000306.1:0-3385 GCA_964612045.1 uncultured Bdellovibrionales bacterium | reverse complement strand
ATTTGTGGTTTCCGATGTAAATGATTCGCTGAACGACCTCCGAGGGAAAAAAGGTGTAATACTTTTCATCTTAGCTCTTTGCTTAGCAACTCTCTGCTATATCTTCCGCTTTAAACCGGCTGCGATTACATTTACTGGGCTAGCTGGATTAATCATGTTGGTAAATCGTCCGGCACTTTTCTTCTTTATTGCGATCCCGATCTATATAATTAGATTGAGGATGATGGACGAAAATAATGATCGTAGTCATATCCTTGGAATCTTCACTGCTTTCTCCTCTAACTTCTCCTCAAAGAAAGAAAACAAAGATGATTCCAGCGAGAAGCGTGAGTATGTCGATAAATTAACCAATGATACGGCTTTTGATAAAGGCAAAAGTCCAAGTATCCCGGCTAAATTATCACGCCCTATCTAATATTTAATTTATAAACGTTACCTAGATTTTTATCCTCATAAAACTAAGTAGCTCACTACGAAAATGAGGGTAATGATTTGCAATTTCACGGCAAGCGAATTGAGACATGACCGCCTCGACAAACACCGTAAGGCGTTTGAGCGACGAGCAAGTTAAAGCACTACAAAAAAACACGGCTGGGGTTTTAATAATCAACTAAGTAGTAGCTAGCTGAGGGGGAGACTGCTCACCTTTTCGAGCTTTTGCTCTGTCGACTACTCCACCAACGAGCTGTCCAATATCGTGTTTTCTAGATACGCAGAAAGCAACAAATACTGGCATTGGAATGACTTTTTTCAATAAAGGAGGAAGAAACTTATACCCACCTGTGGCTGCGGCAGAAACAAACTTGTCGTCAGCGAATAGATTTACCAATGAAGGTCCAGCGATATCGACTGCTGCCATAATCCCAGTACCAATCGCGCGACATACTCCCTTCATACATTTACCCAGAGCCGAAAAAGCCCAGCTAACAAGCGAATCTTTAGTCTTCGTTGAGAGACTTTCTTTCGCAAGATCAGGAAGTTCAACTCCACTAGTTAGTGGTTTTAGAGCCACGTCCTTAGGTGGAGCTACCGATACGAGATCTGATGACATTGAACCTCCGATGGAATCTGGACAACCAAACTTAGGGCCAGAATACTACATCCCTTAAAACTACCTAACCAAACCATCAAAAAAAGATGTGAAACAGAATACCTACTCGGCAATATCTGACAAAGTTTGATTTACATACTTAATAGTGCCAGCTAACCGAAAAGTCGTTCGAGATCCTGCAATCCTACCTCTCCATTTATCAAACGTCCTTTGATCTGCTCTAAATTACTCTTATAACGGCCACTCCCTATTAGCGTTTCTCTAACACTACACAGATTAAATGAGGAAAGGTCTGATAAGATATCTTGTACAGGGATTCCTCGCATTGATATCGCCTCATAAGCCAAGAGGCGTCCGTCATAACCCAATCCATTGCAATCAGTACATCCTACAGATTTGTAGAGCGAGGTCGAATAAAGATGTGCGCGCGTAAGATCCAAAACCTTACACCTACTACACAACTTAGGAACCAAAGCCTGCCATACTGTTAGCGAAAGAACTGAACAGAGCTGCCCAATATCGACTCCTAAACGAGACAATCGATAAATAGCGCTAATAGCATCAGGTGCGTGCACTGAACTAACTACTAGATGACCTGTTAATGCTGCATTAATAATTGCTTCAGCACTATCTCGATCTCTAATCTCCCCTACAAATATAGCTTCAGGATCTTGTCTCAAGATCGATCTAATAGCTGTCGAAAAATCTATCCCTTCCTCTCGCACTTCGACTTGAGTAATACCAGGTATCTGTCTTTCGACAGGGTCTTCTATCGAAGCTACATGCAAACCATCTCGAGACAACGCATATGCCATAGAATACAGAGTTGTACTCTTACCACTCCCCACTTTTCCGCAAATCAAGACCACACCTTGCCGCTTAATCATGGATCGTTTCAACCATGAGATTAAATCAGGCTCGAAACCTAGATCATTTAGATCAGGAGGAAGATCTCCTGGTGGAATTCTGAGAACGATTCTCTCTCCAAAGATAGTAGGAAGTATGCCGATTCTAACCTGTCGTTCTCTCCCAAATATTGGGACTGAAAGAGTACCATCTTGGGGGATAGCCCTCTTTGAGATATCAAGCCCGGCTAATACCTTGACTCGATTCACTAGATGAAGATGTTGCTGTTGACTACAAATCACCTCTGAACGATGCAACAAAATCCCCGAAACTCTAACTCTAATTGAAGTTCCAAGCTCACTAGGCTCAATATGGAGATCTGATGCTGTTACAGCAATTGCATACTCTACTACTGAGGTAAGAAGATTTACTACCTCATTCTCTCCATCAAACTTCCACTCAACCTTGGATGGGACAGTTCTAGGACGATCCGATCTAACATCTAATAACCTCTTCTGAGTTAGACTTTCCTCATCTCCTTTATAAGCCTTATATATTGCTGCTTCCACAAGATCTCTTGGAGCAAAGAGAGTCTTAAAAGATCTATTGAGAGTAAATTTTAGTAATGAAACCCTCTCTAAGTACCCATCTTTGGGCATAATAGCTGCGATATGCTCTCTCCTTGTATCATACGAGATCAAAAAGACTCTAAACTTCTCCGCTTCTCGATATGAAAATAGTGTGCGAATTTCTTTCGAACTTAGAGATAAAAGATCGGTAATCGAAAGTTCAATATCAGAATACTCATCTGCTTCCTTAACAATTATAGCTCCAGACCTATCAGAATTATCACTTTTAGGATCTAAATTTAATCCGGATCCACTGATAATAGATCTTTGGTCAGTTTGAATATCTCTCTTCACGCACCCATCGCAAATTAGATTACAAAGAGAATCTTTCTCTTCTCTGATCTAATTCGACGATATGAAGTATTTGTTTCCTCTAACTGATTAAATCGATTAATCCCTAGATAATCGAAGCACCCATGTTGTTCTAATAAAGTTTAGCCAACAACACCCTAGCAATAGAGCTCCAGTTACAACATGGAATGTCGCCATCAAAGGAACTCTCCCAGTCAAGATGACTGAAATTCCTAAGACAATCTGTAAAATGACAAGAAGAATAAAAGCTCTATAACCACTTCTGACAAAGGGATATCCATTAAGATTAGATGCCTTTGGTACCACTAAAAATATAGCTATTAATGCCAGGAGATATCCGAACAAACGGTGACAAATATGAACTCCTAACTGTAATGAAGTAACAGCAGGAAGCCCCATCCCCTGCCGCTCTGCATTAGCAACAGCAAGAGAACTTTCGCCCCAGGATGGCAACCAAGCTCCAGCTACTGTTGGGAAATCAGGGGCTGCCAAGCCAGCTTCAAGATGGCGAGTAAAGGCTCCTAGAAAAAGTTGGAGTAACAGTAAG
>CAZTER010000305.1:0-3394 GCA_964612045.1 uncultured Bdellovibrionales bacterium | reverse complement strand
AGAGATGAATTACAAGAGATCGTAGATTTCCTTAAAGATCCTAAGAAATTCACAAGACTTGGCGGACGTATCCCTAAAGGCGTTCTCCTAGTAGGTTCCCCAGGAACAGGAAAGACACTCCTTGCAAAAGCTATTGCAGGAGAAGCTGGCGTGCCTTTCTTTACAATATCCGGTTCGGACTTTGTTGAGATGTTTGTAGGTGTAGGAGCCTCGCGCGTTAGAGATCTATTTATCCAAGGAAAGCGTCACGCTCCATGTATTATATTTATTGATGAAATAGATGCGGTCGGTCGCCATCGTGGCGCTGGAATGGGTGGAGGACATGACGAAAGAGAGCAGACACTCAATCAGCTTCTTGTAGAGATGGACGGTTTTGAAGGTAATGAAGGGGTTATCTTAATTGCCGCAACAAACCGACCAGATGTATTAGATCCTGCTCTTTTACGACCAGGACGATTTGATAGACGAGTAGTTGTATCAAGACCAGATATTTCAGGAAGAATTGGAATCCTTAAGGTTCATACTAAGAAGGTTCCTCTTGCTGAGGATGTAAATCTAGAGGTTATTGCACGAGGAACACCAGGCTTCTCCGGCGCTGACCTAGAGATCTTGGTAAATGAGGCTGCTCTGAGAGCTGCGCGAAATAATAAAGATAAGGTTGCTCGGCAGGACTTTGAACAGGCAAAAGACAAAGTAATGATGGGATCTGAGCGTAGATCTCTACTCCTTAGTGAGAAGGAGAAGAAAACTACAGCTTATCACGAATCAGGTCATGCTTTAGTTGCTAAGAAATTACAGAACTCAGATCCTGTCCATAAACTTACAATAGTTCCTCGTGGAATGGCTCTTGGTTTAATGCAACAGCTACCAGAGTCTGACAAGCATACCTACTCAAAGTCTTACTGGCTTGATCAACTAGCAGTATTCTTTGGTGGTAGAGTTGCAGAAGAGATCGTATTCAACGACATGAACACTGGCGCAAGCTCTGATATAAAGCGCGCAACAGAGATAGCTAGAAGAATGGTGTGCGAATGGGGAATGAGCGAGAAGCTTGGACCTATCCATTACTCATCAGAAGAAGAGCATGTCTTTTTAGGAAGAGATATTGGGAAACCAAAGGAACACTCAGATTCAACTCAGATTGAGATAGATCGAGAAGTTCGCTCAATACTAGACCGTCAGTATTTGGTAGCAAAAAAGATCCTTACTGAGAACCTTGATCAACTCCATAAGTTGGCTCAAGCAGTCTTAGAGCGAGAGACTCTTGATTCTGAGGATATAGATCGAGCAATTAAAGGCGAACCATTGTCTCCACTCCCTGCCGCTCTTGAAAAGAATAGTGTTAAAGATGGAGAAAAAAAGGATTCCGAAGAATCTGCTACACCATCTGGAGCTCTAGTTACTGCCTAAGAGGGTTATAGTGAGTCTAGATTACACAAGCATTGCCTGGAACGTAGTAGATATCCTACTCGTCTCTTATCTTGTTTATCGTTGCCTACTGTTGATTAGGGGAACAAGAGCTGCGCCAATGCTTGCAGGATTGGGTGTAGTTTTTGCGTTATATTTCCTTGCTATTAATTCAGGACTTCTTACTTTAGGTTGGATTCTTAGCAATTTTCTAAGCTCCATCATCTTAGTTGTTGTTGTTCTTTTCCAAGATGAGATCCGTCGAGCCTTAACTAAGGTAGGATTACAGCCACTACTAAGAAGAGGTGGAGAGCAGGTTTTAACTAGAACAGTTGAAGATATCGCTCTGACATGTTCGAAGCTCTCGAAGCAGAAACTTGGGGCTCTTATAATAATTCAACGCGAAGTTGGATTAGATCAGTTCATCGAAGAGAGTACCCCCCTAAATGCCGAGCTCACAAGAAAGCTTCTCTTCAGTATATTCGTTAAGGAATCAACCCTGCACGATGGAGCTGTTGTTGTAGAGGGAGATCGAATTAAAGCTGCTGGATGCCTTCTTCCATTGAGTCTAAACCCAGATCTCGATCCTAACCTTGGAACTCGTCATCGTGCTGCCTTGGGAGTATCGGAGCAAAGTGATGCGCTTGCTATCGTTGTGTCTGAGCAAAACGGAAGAATTTCTCTAGCAAGAGAGGGAAAACTTATACAAAATTTAGACTCTTCGATGCTTAGAGATTTATTACACAGACTACTCTCACCTCGTAGCGGCAACCAACAATCAGAGGATGTAGAATCATGAAACATACCTCATTAAAGATATTTTCATTACTAATAGCAGTAGTTCTCTGGTTATATGTTCAGAGTGAAAGTAACACTGTAGTAAGAAGCTTTATCGCGCCAGTCGAGCTAAAGGGGATTCCAGAAGGAATGATTGTAACATCACCTTCCTCGCCAGCAGCTGAAGTGACAGTTAGGGGGCCTTCCTTTATTGTAAACAAGATTCCTTCGAGTCCTCCTATCTTTACTATGACTGCACCAACTGGACTAACGAAAAGTTATACAGCAACGCTCTCAGGCGCTAACTTAGACTTATTACCAAGAGTATCTGTTGTATCCATAGAACCAGGAGAGATTAAATTTGAACTCGAAAGAATCGTATCGAAAAATCTTACTGTACGAGTTCCTAAACTTGGTTCACTCCCAACAGACCTATCACTTACAGAGATAAAACTATCCCCTGAATCTATTGCTGCACTTGGTCCAGAGTCTCAACTTGCAAACAGAAGCTTTATCGAGACAGAACCAATTGATCTTGCAACGATCTCACAGTCACAGGATCGGAATCTGGTTTTAAGATCTCCTGGGGCAAAGGTTAGACTAGAGAAAGAAGAAGTTACAGCAAAGATATCAGTTGCTTTAGTTAAGAAAGAAAGAACCTTTGAAACACCGATAAAGGTTATGGTCGGAGACACGGAGAAGGAGATTAAATCTTTGCAAGCAGCCTCTATTTTAGTTAAAGGACCTAAATCTATAATTGAGGCACTAACAATAAGCGATTTTAATGTCTTCGTAGATCTCGATAGACATGACTCCGACTTTAAATCTGATTTAGAGGTGAAAGTTCCTGAGAATGTGGAGCTTGTATCTATCTCACCTGATAAATTAGATGTTACCAAGTTTATAACTAGAAAAGGGTTAGGATCTAAGTCTCAGAAAAAGTAGTCAGAATTTGGAGAAGTCTTCTGAAATGGAACAGAATCTAGGTAAAGAGCGCGTTCGACGTTATTTTGGTACTGATGGAATGCGAGGAGTAGCAAATACACCTCCATTAGATCCTGAATCACTCGTTAGATTGGGGAAGGCTATCTCTAAGATCTTTCTTAGAAGAAAGGGAAAGCATCGTGTATTGATCGGGAAAGATACCAGACTCTCTGGCTATATGATTGAAACTTCCTTAGCTGCTGGCATATCTTGTATGGGTGCCGAC
>CAZTER010000304.1:0-3401 GCA_964612045.1 uncultured Bdellovibrionales bacterium | reverse complement strand
TCAAGGAGGAAGGTATGGCGATTACACTAGGATCAAACATTACGTCGTTGCAGGCGCAAAGACGTTTAAGTACCGCATCAGAATCACTCGGTAGAACCTACGAGAAGCTAAGTTCTGGACAGCGCATTAACCGAGCTAGCGATGACGCAGCGGGATTAGCTATTGCTGACTCGTTGAAAGCAAACGCAAGAATAGCATCGGTAGCTGTTAGAAACGCTAACGATGGTATCTCAACGATTGCAATTGCTGACTCAGCGTTAAGCGAGATTGGAAACGTTCTAACTCGTTTAGGTGAATTGGCAGAGCAGTCTGCAAACGGAGTGTTCTCTGCGACCCAGCGATCAGCTCTTCAGAACGAATTCACAGCACTTGGTTCAGAAATTGAACGAATTGCAACCACTACAGAGTTTAACGGAGTTAAGCTTCTTTCTGGTGGTAGTGAGTTGGTTCTTCAGGTTGGATTCAATTCCCAGTCGACTTCAAGAATTTCATTCTCTGGTGTACAGGGAACTCTTCAAGCGCTTGGATTGGCTGCAACAGGAAATTCCGCACTTACATATTCCCTAAACGGAGTAAATATCTCTGAAGGACAATCAGCATCTAGAGTAGCTCTTGATGCGATTAACTCAGCGATTAGCTCCCTAGCATCTACTCGAGGTGTACTTGGTGCAACCGAGTCAAGATTGCAGGTTGCTATCAATAACCTTGCAGTTGCTAGAGAGAACTTCCTCTCAGCTGAAAGCCGCATCCGCGACGTGGATGTAGCTTCTGAGTCTGCAGAGCTAACTAGATTGGGAATCTTACAGCAAGCCGGTGCAGCCGTTCTTGCTCAGGCTAACCAACAGCCAGCTTTAGCACTCTCGTTATTGAGATAGTTCCATAAGTGGGCGGACCGGCATATCGGTTCGCCCACTTTTATTCCCTGTATAATCAATTCGTTCTTGGTGGAGCTTATATATAGCGGTATAATCAGAGCATTGCTGGTAGAGTCCCATTGCCAACACTCTCTGAGCTCCTTAAAATGCCGCTATGTTTTTCTCAGGTTCCTTCAAACCTTTTTATAGTTATCTACTAAAGACGGTATTTATTACCGGAGCTTTTATCTCAGTCCTATCTAAGGATGTATTAGCTAATCCGATCTATGTTTATCATGGACCTGGTGGAGTAGTTCGATTCTCTAGTAAACCACCCTCTGATGGGTCTCCAGTCGAGGTTTGGACCGCAAAAAATGCAAAGTTTTCAGTTCTCAATGCTAGGAAACCTAAGGGCAAAAGTTTTAGGTTGCGGAGGGAGCTTTTTAACGATCAGATTAAGTCAGCAGCTTTGTTGCACGATGTTGATGAATCTTTAATACGAGCTGTTATCCATGCAGAATCAGCCTTTGATAAGTTTGCAGTTTCCCCGAAAGGAGCAAGGGGCTTGATGCAATTGATGCCTGATACAGCACGTCGATTTGGAGTTCGGAATGCCTTTAGTCCCACTGAAAATATTAGTGCAGGGACTCGGTACCTTGCATTTCTTTTAGAGCGCTTCAATGATAACCTACAGTTGGCTGTAGCTGCCTATAACGCTGGGGAAGGCGCGGTTGATCAATATTCAGGAATTCCACCCTTTGCTGAGACAAAACAGTACGTTACGAGGGTAATTAACCTTAAACATCAGTATGAAAGAGCAGGATGAGGTAGAAAAAATTGATTCTCAAGGTAGCCAGGATCTCTCTGATCATGGTGAGCCAGAGTCAGTTATTGGTTCATCTCAATTAACCTCGAAGCTTCCTAATATTAATGCTCAACAGATTAAACTGCAGCTATCTAAGCACTCGAAGTTACTTAAGAATCTCCCTAATTATCTTACCTTTATACGTCTAGGATTAATTCCGATCTTTGTTTCTTTAATGATCGATCCATCTCCGACCATGGTTATGGCAGCGGTTTTCATCTTTATTTTGGCTGCTATTACGGATCTTCTTGATGGAATTATCGCTCGTAATTTTTCAGCCGTATCTGATCTCGGTAAATTATTGGATCCATTAGTTGATAAAGTTTTAGTAATGGCAGCCTTGGTGATGTTAGTTGCTCAACGTTCTGACATTGATGGTGCACCTTGGGTTCCAGGTTGGTTGGTTGTTCTTGTTTTAGCTAGAGAGATCTGGGTAACTGGAATTAGAGGGGTAGCGGCAGCAAATGGAGTTATCGTAGCTGCTCAAGCAACTGGAAAATTGAAGAGTCTATTGCAGATGGTGGCGATTGTCCTTTTACTCCTTCATCATCAGACTCTCTTTCTTTTTGGATTTCATACAAGTTGCCAGTTTTTAGGGTTAAATCTCCTGTTTTTGTCGATTTTGCTCTCATATTGGAGCGCTTTCGAGTATACCCATCAGATTTTAATACTCTCGTCATCTGAGAAATAATAAGGTGCTGATTCCATCTGAACTCAGGGGGTGATATAACCCGAGAGTTGTTACTTTAAGTTTCTTGAAGAAAGAGCCAGTACGGAATTTCAAGGAGTTCTATGCGCGTTACTCGATTAGAGGTGTTTGGTTTTAAATCATTTATGGAGCGTCTGGTATTGCCACTTGATGGTGGGATTACCGGTGTTGTTGGCCCCAATGGATGCGGTAAATCAAATATCGTTGATGCTCTGAGATGGGTTCTCGGAGAAACAAGAGCATCAAATTTGCGAGGCGAGCTATTAGAAGATGTAATCTTCAATGGAACCGATAAATTGCGACCGTTAGGTTTAGCAGAGGTTTCAATAACAATCCGTGCAAATGGCGAGAATTTTTTTGAAGAGTTGATGTCTAATCAGGGCGGAAGTGAGCTCAGCGCATTATTAGATCAGCTTCCAGTTAATTGGGAAAGTGAAGCTCCTGAATCAGAGAGTAGTGATGCTCCTTCTAGCTCTGAGACTCTATCCGGAAACGAGCAAAAGGAAGATGTCGGAGATTCAAAGGCGCGTCGTAAGGCGCACCTTACTGTTATAGATGGATCTCTTGCTTCGAAGGGTACTCAATCAGAACAAGGTGACGCTACTATTGCTTTGGCAGACGATGTTGCTTCAGCTGGTGAGAATCCTGAAGAGAGCATTCAGGGCGGAACAGAGAAAGGTTCTCAGGTTAGAGAGCATCTATCTAATGCGCTCGTTTCTCGGTTTACCTGGTTAAAGGCAGCAAACGAAGTTCAGATAACAAGGAGATTGTATCGTAGTGGTGAGTCAGAGTTCTTTATAAATAGAGTGCCTTGTAGATTAAAAGATATCAAAGATCTTTTAAGAGCTGTAGGCCTTGGACCTCGCTCCTATACGATTGTTGCTCAGGGTGAAGTCTCTAGAATTATCAGTGCTAGACCTGAAGATCGCCGTACAATTATTGAAGAAGCAGCTGGAGTCCTCGGTTTTAGAGA
>CAZTER010000303.1:0-3430 GCA_964612045.1 uncultured Bdellovibrionales bacterium | reverse complement strand
CTACTCGCTTCCTGCCAAACATCTCTATATTGATAGGTCGACACAAAAGAGCTCAAAATTTAGCGATTTTTCTCTTGCGCACTTCGAGTCTTTTTTGATATCAAATACCAATAGTACAAACACCTATCTGGGTAACGGACTAAAGGTCCAAAAACTTAAGGAGTAATGAATTACAATGTCAAAACGAAGAGTTGCGACTGAACAAAAAGAAGAGCTTGGACACAAAGGCTCGACTCTTGCTCCAGTTCAAAGACAAACACTTGATTTTCTTAGATATTTCATGGCGGATCGTGGATATGCCCCTAGCCTCAAAGAGATATCTGAACATATTGGTGTACGATCTCTTTCTACAGCTCATTTTCACCTTGAGCGTCTAGAAGATAAGGGTTTTATAAGAAGAGGTGATGATGGAGCTATGGAGCTAGTAGACATAGCAAAGCCAGAATTAGGACCCACATCCATTCCACTTGTTGGAGTAATCGCAGCAGGAATGCCGATTGAGGCGATAGAAGACAGTTCGATGATCGAGATTCCGCCAAGCATGTTGCCAGCTAAGGGAGAGATTTATTGCTTAGAAGTAAGTGGAAATTCAATGATTGAAGATCACATCTGTGATGGTGATGTTATCGTCGTCCAACGACAAGATACCGCTAACGATGGAGAGATAGTTGTTGCTTTACTTGAAGACGGAACCGCAACATTAAAAAGGATTCGCCGATTAAAGAATGGAAAGATCATGTTAATACCTGCCAATGCGACTATGGCTCCGATTACGGTTGATAAAGTCTCAGTTCAAGGCATACTCAAAGGAGTTATAAGAACTATAAACTAATATAATTTCCTTTAATTTATCATGTTCATTCAAAAATAATTTTTTATTAGATTTTTAATTTACTGGAGTAATTTATGAGCGAGTCAAATACAGCAGATAAGGAAAAAGCTCTTACTAGCGCTATCTCTCAATTAGAGAAGAGATATGGTCGTGGAGCGATCATGAATCTTGGCGGACAGGCCAATGAAAGGATAGAAGCTTATCCAACTGGAAGTTTAGGACTTGATATTGGATTAGGGATCGGTGGAATTCCTAAAGGCCGAATTTGTGAAATCTATGGGCCAGAGTCTTCTGGCAAAACTACTCTTGCTCTTCACATGGCAGCTGAAGTTCAAAAGAAAGGTGGCACTGTTGTCTTTATAGACGCAGAACACGCACTCGATGTCGCTTACGCAAAAAAACTTGGTGTTGATACATCAAAACTTTTAGTGAGCCAACCAGACTGCGGAGAACAGGCATTAGAAATATGTGAAACTTTAATCCAGACTGGCTCTGTAGATTTAGTTGTTGTTGATTCAGTTGCAGCTCTTGTTCCTAGAGCTGAAATTGATGGTGAGATGGGAGATCAGCAACCAGGCCTTCAAGCTAGGTTGATGAGTAAAGCGCTAAGAAAAATGACCGCTATCTCTTCTCGATCTGGAACAACTATCATCTTTATCAACCAGATAAGAATGAAAATAGGAGTAATGTTCGGATCTCCTGAAACAACTACAGGTGGAAATGCACTTAAATTTTATGCATCAGTAAGACTTGATGTTCGTCGCGTAGGGTCTATCAAGGATCAGGAAAGCGAGGATGGTGATGTTAAAGGCAACCGAGTAAGGGTAAAAATCGTAAAGAACAAAGTAGCTCCTCCATTTAGAGAAGCTGAGTTCGATATCATTTTTAACGAAGGAATCTCTCAAGTTGGTGAGATCTTAGATATAGGTTCAGACAAAGGTGTTCTTGATAAGACTGGAGCTTGGTACTCATTTAGAGGAGAGAGAATCGGTCAAGGACGAGAAGCAGCAAAGGCATTCTTAAAAGCACACCCAGAGACTGCTACCGAGATTAGACATCTTATTCTTTCAACTCTTGGCATTGAAAGCTCTGCTACCCCATCAATCGTTACATCGACTGGAGAAAACGGAGAGAAGACTTTAAGAGCTGTTGGCAAGAAAAAGGGAGAGGCTGCAGCGGCATAAATCTCTAGATATTTAGACTTTGAGTGATCGAACTCTAAGTATCGTTTTAAATATCATTTTAAATATTGCTGTTATCAGATCTGTTATTAGTTAAGTTTTTTGTGATTCTCCCTCGCTCAAAAAGCGGGGGAGAATCGCTCCACGTTAAGATTTAGAACTTATAGTTTACCAATTAAGTTTTAGGTAAACCAAAGCATGATCTGAAGCTGCTTTAGGCTCATAAATCACACCAGAAGCATAATCTCCCTCTGAATCAAACGTATCCCATCCATAGCTAAGAGATTCTGCTGGAAGAAGAATATCATCTAGCCATGAAAATTCAGACTTATAATGATAACTTCCCTGCCTCACCTTTGTTTGAGGATCTGAAGTTAGGACAGAGAATAATCTTTGAGGTCTCGACTCTGAATCTTTACAAAGAGCGACACCTCTCTTTGATAATCTGCAAGTAGTATCGCGAAACATATCTAAAGTTAATGTACCTTCTAATACCTTTGCCGAGGCAGCATCCCAATGGCTATTACGATCTCCCAATACCACTAAGATATTATCGCGCTGAGCAAATGCATTAGAGTGCCGCTGCTCCAGTATTCTTCTTAAAGCTTCAGCCATTTGAATTCGGTATGTTTCCCAATCTAATTCAGCTGGATCACGATCTTTTCCACCCTTTGATTTAAAATGCATATTTACAAGGGTAACTGTCTTTGGAGCACTTTCTCCTCTACCTTTAACAACAACTTGAATCTCTAATGGGCCTCGTCCGAAAAATCGTGGACGATCTTTATCTGCAAATTTTGGTAGTTCAACTCGTGAGTATGAAAGTGAGTTTACCAGCTCTCCACGATCCATCGCGACTAAAAATCCTACTCGAGACAAAGGATCTCCACTCGTTCCTACAATAGGTCTAAAAATCCTACCGGTTTTCCCTCTCAGTAAAACAGCTAATCTCTCAAGCGCTGCATTTGCATCACTCTCACTCTTGCCTAAGACCTCTTGTACAGCAATAAGGTCACAACTAGCATCTACAAATCTTTTTATAAGAGCGCTCTCTTGCTCAGCTAAACTTTCCTTTGTCACTCTCGGTTCACGCTTTTTTACAGATTCAATCTGCCCATAGTTATGAAGATTTTGTGAGCAAATAATAACTTCAACTGGTCCTCTAGGATCACTCAGGTATTGAGGATCAATCTCTTTCTCTGCATTTTTGCCATTCTTGCTCTTTGAACTATCCGCATAGAGACCCGTCGCAGGAAATAAAGAGTTTACAGCTGCGAGAAGTGCTATAACTAAAAGGCTACGAGTCTTACTAACAAGACAGCCACTTCTAATAGGATTTAATCGAAAATAATTAGCATTAAGACTGTTGGAGTTAATCCTTTTTGAATCTGATCTATTTTTCATTAAAAACTCAACT
>CAZTER010000302.1:0-3443 GCA_964612045.1 uncultured Bdellovibrionales bacterium | reverse complement strand
AACTTCTTCATCTGCTGTTACTTGAGCTTCAAGTGCAGGATCTGCTGAATCCTTCTTGAACTTCTCAACATTCAATCCAAGCTTTTCAGCCTGAGCAACATAGAACTCTGCTCCTAGCTTGTCCTGGTTGTCGAATAATGCATCGTACATCTCCCAGAACTTACCCTGCTTTCCTGCAGCAAGTGCAGCCTTAGCAGAAGGTCTAGCTTCTGGATGGAATGGGAGTGGAAGATTTTTGAAAACAACTTTTACATCGTTTGGATAAGCCTTCACGATTTGCTCAACTGTATCGCGTCCTCTCTTACAATATGGGCACTGGAAATCACTGAATTCAACAACTGTAACTTTGGCATTAGCAGGTCCCTTTACTGGGCTTGATCCTGTTTCAATCTTAACAGGATTATTGAACTGCTCTTCTAATTTAGCAGCCATGGACTCCATCTGCTTCTTTCGAGCAAGCTCTTGTTGTTTCTGTCCTGCCGCCTCAAGGAACTTGAGCATAGACTCCTGTCCCTTATCGGTAGAAAGATATCGCTCCATCGCTGCAGCAAAATCCTTGTCGCTAATCTCTGCCGAGGCTCCGCCTACTAAGCAAAGAGGAGCTAATAATAGTAATAAAATCTTGGTTATCTTCATCTTGATTCCTAATTAATCTAGCTAAATCAAACAATTCACATCATGGCTCAGAGTTGTAGCACATTACTAATTAAACGTGACTATCCTGAGTGACCATGATGAACCGTTCGAATCTACAACTCATGTTTCAAGAGAGCAAGGTATCCGATTATGCCCTTGGATCTTGGTCAAAATCTCCTTCCTGTAAGAAAGGGAACCTAAAAGGCCCTTCCATCGAATACCACATAGGCACAGCAAGCCTTGTAAGTGGGTAAAGCCCCTCAAGACTAAGGACTTATAAGTAGTAAGGAGTATAAAGCAGCGATTAATATAATAGTGTCTTATGGGGATTTTTCGGCATCTAAAGCTATGTATAGTTTGCCGGTTGAAGGTAGTTAACGATTCTAGTATCTCTAAAACCGTTAGTAGCGGAATAGTAATGACAAACTACCAAACAGATAAAAACCCCAAGGACAAAACTACTCTTATATACAAGATGAAGTTCTCACTTCAGGCTATTCTAGCGATTCTATTTTTACCAACCCTGATCTTAGTTTCAAATGTATATGGAGATCAGAGATCTTGTTTAAAAGGATCGATTAGTTGCCAGGGTGAAACTCGTGGGTCTTTGGCACCTTTTCACAAACCGTATCAATCAAAAACGTTCAATCCCTTTCCAGCAAATCGCTCAAAACCTGAAAATAAACAGAGATTAGGTAATAGAACTTATTCAGAGATCATAAGTCGCTCTTTTAAGAGGATTAACCACACCACTGGAGAATGGAGTGGAATAGTACAAGGAAGTGGTGTCGTCTCTTTATATCTTAAGATTACAGAGGGAGAGAAAAAATCGAAGACTAATCAAAAGCCATCACACCGACGTAAACTTGGAGAGGTTACTCTTCGTGGAAAACCCTCTTCCTTTAGAGCGAGAGCCCCTATTCCGAAATCTCAAAATTGGAATTGGGAGATTGAATCCTCTGCAACTCCTCTACAGTAGTTTTTGATCCAAATCCCTAAACTAGAGACAATTGGATCAACATAGCCTAGGTCACTCAAGAAAAATCAGGTGCTTATTCCCGTCTTTTGGCCACAATTCTAAATTTTGACCTCTGTTTATCACACAAAGCTGTCCATGGAAGGGGATATAGAAGAGAGACATCTATTATGATATGCTACTTGTTTCTCGTTTCGGTCATTTTTAAAGAGACTTAAATGCAAGATTTATCCCGTCAACGTTCCCGTATCGCTAGATTTTTACATGGTAGAGCTTCTGAGAGTTTAATCTCACAAGGAATAGAAGCTGCTTTAATTGGACGAGTACTAGAGTACGGAAGAAGTGGTGATGTAATCACCGGAGTTGTTGCTGATGGAGAAACAGACCTATCAACAGTTCCAGTTCAACTACAGATGATGTCAGTCGGTGGAATTACTCCATCATGTAGCTCCTGTGTAGGAGAAAATGAAGATAATTGGTGTACACATTCTATTGCTCTCTTATGGCGAGCATCAGAGCTTGGCTTTCTAGATGCCGAACATGTAACACCGACAGAGATGTCTCGTGCACGAGCTCGTACTCCCGAAGATTTTGGAAATACCCTTCGCGAAGTTAGCGCTCTTATAAAGCGAGGAGCAGCAGATGCTGCGTTCTCACCTGAAGTAACTCTCTTCTTGGAATTATCAGGAGATCGAGTAGGAGTCCAAGTCCTGTTTGATGACGAGGTTCAAATCCCCTCCCCAGCTCGTCGTCCTAGCATAAGAGCTCTTGATAATATGTTGCTCCATCTCCTTGATGAGCATGCTGTATGGGATGAGGTTAATTCTCTCTGGTACGTAAGTGATAGCTCATACGTAGAATCTCTTTTAGGAATAAGTCAGGAATATGACAACGTAAGGCTGTTTGAAAAAACCGAGCCAGTGTCCTTTGCTAATGGAGTTTTATCAACTCGCATATCTATTAGGTGGGTTGATAATGGCGCTGAACTACACCAACTCTGGGTACTTCCTAACGGAGATGTTGTTCAACGTGAAGGAGAGATAATAGGAACAGGCCCTTTCTGGGTATTCCTACAAGGAACGGTTTATCGTGTCGGATCAGTAGCGAGTAGAGTTGCTGCCCTATTCTCTCATAGTGGAGTTTTAGCAATTCCAGCCTCCTCTGTTGGGCCAATACTTGAAGCGATTCAACAACTCGATTCTTCCAGTGAACTAATCGAGGTTGTAAACCCACAGAAGACTCCGAAATGTGAGATTGTTACTCCGAAAGTTACTCTTGAATTCGAAAGAAGAGATCTAGTTGAGGCAAATTTACCAGCACCAGAGGTGTATGTTGCTCTTAGTTTTGAGTATCCAGATCCTCCTAGCCGAGGAGTCGTTTATCTCCCAAACCGAGAATATGAGAGAGAGGTAAACGATAAACTTACATCGATAGGCTTTCAACCTGTTGAAGGATCTCGAGTAGGCTATATCATTACAGGAGATCCACTCCTTGATATGTTATCCAGTGGTGAAAAAGGGCTTCCAAATGAATGGAATGTCATCGGCTTCGAAACAGCAGCTAAAGGTGTTAGGTTTGCTACTCTTGGATTACATATATCAGTTGGATCTGGAGTTGAAGGCAAGAACGATACTGGAAAGATCGATTGGTTCGAGTGTCAGGTATCTCTCCAACAAAACAATGCCAATGTTCCTTTGAGTTCACTTTTTAGAAATGTGATCTCTGCAGATTCTAAATGGGTAAAGCTAGATTCGGGCTCATTTGCAAAGATTCCTGGTGGTGGATTAACCAATCTACGAACAACTCTAGGATTACTTGATCCTAATTATCG
>CAZTER010000301.1:0-3445 GCA_964612045.1 uncultured Bdellovibrionales bacterium | reverse complement strand
AATTCAACTTTCAATCCAAGAGCTGCGTGGTTTAGAGGTTAGTAGAGGGGAGATGAAGTAATATGGACATGAATAGATTTACAGAGAGATGTCAGGAAGCAGTTCATTCTGCTCAGATGATTGCCATTAAATTTGGTCATCAGGAGATGGATGTAGAACATCTTGTCTCTGCAGTCTTATCTCAGGACGACGGAATATTTCCAAGACTTTTAGAAAGGCTAGATATCTCTGTTGAGGCTTTTAGCCAGGCACTCTCAGAGGAGATGAGCAGAAGGCCTTCTGTAAAAAGTTCCACAGGCGCTCCGGTAGGATCAGTTTATGTTACGCAGAGATTTAACTCACTCCTTGTAAAAGCTGAAGAAGAGGCATCTCGCCTTAAGGATGATTACATCTCGGTTGAGCATATAATTCTGAGTATATTTTCTCTCCCTGCTGGAGATCCACTTCTTAAATTATTCTCAAAATTTAATCTCTCAAAAGATCGCTTTTTAAAAGCTCTCCTTAAATTGCGAGGAAATCAAAGAGTCTCATCTCAAAATCCAGAAGCTACATACGAAGCATTAGATAGGTATGGTCGCGATCTTGTTAAGGAAGCCCAGAAAGGAAAGATAGATCCTGTTATCGGTCGAGATAGCGAAATTAGACGGGTAATAAGGATTCTCTCAAGAAAAACAAAGAACAATCCAGTACTAATAGGTGAACCTGGTGTCGGTAAAACAGCGATAGTTGAAGGACTCGCACAGAGGATAGTGAGAGGAGATGTTCCTGAAGGATTAAAGGATAAGACTGTTTTCTCACTAGATATGGGTGCCTTAGTTGCAGGTGCAAAGTATCGAGGTGAGTTTGAGGAGAGGTTAAAAGCTGTTCTTCAAGAGGTCAAAAACTCAGATGGGCAGATAATCCTCTTTATCGATGAGCTTCACACTATAGTTGGCGCAGGAAAAACAGATGGTGCAATGGATGCTGTAAATCTTCTAAAGCCTATGTTGGCTAGAGGGGAGCTACATTGTATCGGCGCTACTACTCTTGATGAATATAGAAAATATATAGAGAAGGATGCTGCGCTTGAGAGACGTTTCCAACCAGTAGTTGTTGATCAACCTTCAGTTGAGGATACGATCTCAATTCTGCGTGGAGTGCGAGAGCGATTTGAAGTTCATCATGGTGTAAAGATCCAAGATAATGCACTTGTTGCTGCTGCCGTTCTTTCAGATCGTTATATCTCAGACCGTTTTCTTCCAGATAAAGCGATCGATCTTGTAGATGAAGCATGTGCGACAATTCGTACAGAGATTGATTCAATGCCAGCCGAGTTAGATGAAGTAACTCGTAGAGTAATGCAACTTGAGATTGAAGAAGCTGCGCTTAGAAAAGAGAAAGATGACTCTAGTAAAAAACGTTTAGTGGAGCTTGGAAAAGAGTTATCTGAATTGAAAGATCGCAGTCAGACTATGCGCGCTCAGTGGGATCTTGAAAAGAAGATGATCCAGGATGTGCAGAGGATCAGAAGCGAGATCGATAAGGTAAGAACTCAGATAGAAGCAGCGGAGCGAAAGTACGACCTGAATAAAGCAGCTGAATTAAAGCATGGGACTCTTCCTACACTTGAGAAAAAATTAAATGAAGAAGAGGCTAGATTTAAGAAGGGCAGCGGTGGTCCGAGACTTTTACGAGAGGAGGTAACAGAAGATGAGATCGCAGGAATTATCTCTCGTTGGACAGGAATTCCTGTTTCTAAGTTAGTCGAAGGAGAAAAGGAAAAATTATTGAAATTAGATGAGATCCTTCATAATCGAGTAATCGGACAAGATGAAGCTGTGGAGCTTGTTTCTGATGCTGTTATTAGAGCCCGTTCTGGAATCAAGGATCCTCGTCGTCCAATCGGCTCATTTATATTTTTGGGCCCTACGGGTGTTGGCAAAACTGAATTAGCAAAGACACTTGCTTCTACTCTATTCGATTCTGAAGATAATATAGTCAGAATCGACATGAGTGAATACATGGAGAAGTTTGCTGTCTCTCGATTGATTGGTGCCCCTCCTGGGTATGTCGGTTACGAGGAGGGTGGTCAATTAACAGAGGCAGTTCGTCGTAAACCATACTCGGTTGTTCTCTTCGATGAGATTGAAAAAGCTCACGCTGATGTCTTCAATGTATTATTGCAGATATTAGATGATGGAAGAGTTACTGATTCTCAGGGAAGAACTGTCAATTTTAAGAATACAGTCATAATCATGACTTCAAATATTGGTTCACCGTTTCTTCTTGAGGGGATTGATACTGATGGTAACATTCGAGATTCAGCTAGAGAATCTGTCATGTCTGAATTACGACACAGATTTAGACCTGAGTTTCTAAATCGAATTGATGAGATAGTTTTATTTAAACCTCTTCAGTTAAGTGAGATTACCAAGATTATTGATATTCTGATTGCAGGAGTTAGAGAGAGACTTAAGGATCGCAATATCTCTCTCAATGTTTCTGTTGAAGCGAAGGAGTTGATAGCACGAGCTGGTTATGATCCTGTCTTCGGAGCTAGACCGCTAAAACGATATATTCAGAGACATTTAGAGACTCAAATTGGCCGAGCATTGATTGCAGGAGATATTGAGGATGGAGCTTCTATCTTAGTGGATGTAAAGGATGGCGAGCTTAGTGTCTCCAGCTCTTCTTCAGTAGTAACAGCAGTAGCTTAGGAAAATGTCTGTTTAATTTAACTTAGGATCGAGACTAACCTCTCGATCCTATTGTTCTTTTTGTCTTTTGAAATTTTACCAAATTAAATTTTCCTGAAGAGCTGGTTGAATAGTAATTTCTCGTACTTTAATGAGCACACCTAGAATCCGCACTGCATAACCTTAGTAAGGTTTTAAGGAGCGGTTGTATGAAGGAAGGATCCATCGTACGGGAAGCTGATGCCATGCTTTCCGGCTTATTCTCTAAGGTCAAGTCAGGCCATAACGAATCCCAATTTGATCAAAGTAAGAACAACAGACGAATGTCTGGGGCTGAACTGATTCAATTTGCCTTTGCGGCCTCTGAATCAGAATGGGCGGAAGGATTTAAAGAATTAGTTCCAATAGTCTCTAAGAGACATGCACTCGGAAAACAGGAATTAAATGAGATCTTATCCTTGAGCAAAGAGGATATTATAAAGGCTCCGACTGAGTTAGCTAGACATGTTGGTTTATCTTTCAAGCAGATTGAGGTGGTAAAGCATGCTAGGCAGGAATCTGCGCGTAATTTTATGGAGCGAGAGATAATTCCTACTATCTCTCCAAAGGTTAGCTTGGATGAATTGCTTCGTTCCAGAGCTGCAAGATCGGTAGTTTATGAATTTGAGTTTCTATAGGTAGTGTTAATAGATGTTATTCTATAAGAGTTGAGCTTTGTTCTATTGATAACTGATAGATCTACATTCTGAAGGTATAATTGCGCTTATAAA
>CAZTER010000300.1:0-3451 GCA_964612045.1 uncultured Bdellovibrionales bacterium | reverse complement strand
CCCATGGCATATCAGTAAATGAATCTCCGACAATAAGTATTCGAGGTTTATCAAGCTCCTTTTCTGGATACCGCTTAAAGCCCTGCTTAGGATAAAAAGCTTTAACTTTACGGAATACACCTGGAGAATCTTGAACTGTTTGATATGAAGTTTGAGCTTTATTAATCCAGCCATACTTATGACTTAGTTGATATGAATGTCCAAAGACTAGCAATGCGAGTTGGTCAAGAAATATAAAAATTAATATACATAGAGCCACAAACTTACTGAATGAATTCATAAGATAAAACTTATATCTGAAAACCTCTGATCATAATTTAATTTGAATCATAGCTTGTTTCTAATTTTTTTTTGATCTCAAGAATGCTTGAGACTAGAGAGGTAGAGGGCGAAGCTATTGGAGATGAGGAATATCCAATGGCGCTATCCGCAGTCTTAATTTCCTCTTTATCTGCATTATATGCAGATAATCCATATAGATCCTCGACATATTTCATTGCGGAATAATCCTTTACTCCGTGCAGTAAGACTATATTAGGATCGATTTCCCAGTTCAGAGTTGAAGATCTATATCTAAGGTCGATAAGATGATTAATTCCCTTATAGGGAAGCTTTTTATCAACAAGATATCTTAGTACTTGCTTGTCCCAAGACTCTCTTATATTAAAATCTTCTTTAGGCACAAAATTAGTAAAATCTTTTCTGTAACAAGCTCCGCCATTAATATGAGAGGCTGTCTTAGAGCCTTTTTCTAGCTGGTCGTAATAGTATCCCATTATTAGATACTTAGAAGACCATTCTTTCATCATCTTACTTAACCAATCGCTTCTAAGAGGCACCATGTCTGATTCTAGCCATAGAGCAAAGCCATTATCGTCGTCATACTCTCTAGCAATAAACTCCATTGTTTCCCAAAACATCGCACTTGGCCCTTCAATTTCAAACCCATTATCTGGATTAATAATTCCTCGACCAACCGTAGATCCTCTGAAACTCCGAACAGCTCCAATTTTAGAATATGCCCTAAACAATCTACTGCTTTCTTCACAATCAAAGCGTGCTGAAAGTAGAAACTCTACTGGAGGAGAACCTTTCAAAAAATGTCTTATAATAGCTGAGATTCTTAGATATCTTTCGACCTCTTCAGCGCAGAAGTAAGGTAATACAATAATAATTTTCCTTTCCTTTCTAAGTTTTTTTACATGATGCAATTGAGCAAGTTTGTTCTCAACTCCGACTGTCCAATTTGCATGATGAAGAACAATCTCCGCAGATGGAGATAAATTTTGAGCAGGTGTCCAGAGATTATTGTTTAATCGGTCGATTCCTGGCGAATAAAACTCTTCTGGCAATAAACCTATCTTTATCTCATTTTTAAAATGCTTAAAGGCTAAATTGAATGCTCTTTGATCTCCTATTCTACTACGCTTAGCGATCTTTTTTGCTCGCTTACATAACTTTAATATTTTATCAGATGCTCGCAGAGCAAAGAAGCCAGAGCAATAAATTCCATTTGAACTTCTACGACTAGAGCTTTTTAATTCTTTACCAAGTAATTTTCGAATAATATTCTGAAAGAAAAGTGCACCTTGGTCTAAAAGAGAGTCTTCCTCTAACTCACTACTTTTGAATTTTGACTTATCTCCATCTCTTAAAAATGCAATGTCATATTTATTAAGAGATTTTCTTAACAATTCCTCAGTTTCGCCAAAGAATTGGATATCGACATCAGAGAATATCAAGATCTCTCCTGGATTCTCTTTAATTGCTTTAATCATGTAATCAAACTTCTGCACAACGGTTTCATGCCAACCAGATTTTCTATAAAGTCCAGAAGGGCATAACTGAGCAGAACGAAATGGTTTAAGAATAAAGCGATCTTTCAGTGTAGGGACAAACCAATCCTTTAACAGTGGTAAGTGTGAGGGCGTATACATAAAATACATTTTACATGGAGAGAGCCCTGGTTTCTGAGTAGAATTAAGATGAAATCTAAGATCAATCCAATTTTTGCGAGAATAATATCGGCCAAAATATAACGCCATCAACCTTTCTTGAATTATTCCGATTCCTCTCCTAATGCGCAGATCCACTGAAAGTTGTTTGCTATCCGCCCAATACTTATCCTTATTGTTAATCTTCGATGGAGCGACTCCACAAGTATGTCCATACTTGCTGAGAAGATACTGCGTTGCCGATTTAAACCAGATTTGAAATTTTAGGAATTCAGTTGTTTCAACAATTAAAGAAGCTTTATATGGACCGTAAGAATCCTCATCTTTCGGTGTTATTGATAATCCACTTTCTTTTATAAAGGAACTAATAACATCATTACCAGTAGTTCTATTTCTATAGTTTGAAAACTCCAAACCATAAAGTTTTCCCTCGTGAAATTGCGCTCCTATTAGGTAACTGAATTTAAAATCTGGAAGAAAATAATCATAGAGGCCTGTGCTGTTTGCATAGTCAGCACAAAACTTTAGAGGCAGAGAATATGTATATAATCCAGTAAATTTGGTTTCTGGTTTTAAAGTTAAAATCCCGAGATATTCAGAGAATACGGCACGATTATCTTCTAGTGACATCTCCGGAATTCTTAAGTAATCCGGAATATCTATAGAGTTTAAATTAATCGGTACAATATATTGCGGCAGAGACCTATCTACTACTCGATCAAGAAGAGCTGAATCGTGATAGAAAATAAAATGGGAGGTTGAATTACTCAATTTCTACTTCAACATAAACAATATAGTTGATACGATGACTGTCGAGCTAATAGTGAATTAATCAAAAAAAGCTTTTATTTGGACAGATAAATAAAGATTATATGCCCTTATATTGTAGGATCAATAGCTAGTCTAACCATTGTTATAGTTTACATGCCAGAATTAGAGTAAACGTTATGCACAACTTACTTAGGCTAAACTCCATAACTAACAAAATATTGTAAATTGAGTCTTTTAAATAGCGTCTGAATTCAAACTAAATCAGATGTCTTAAACTCTGATCAATAGAAGAGTCGCTCTGTAAAAATCATGAGAAATGCTTTAATTAAAGACTTCTTCCTTTTGCAAGATTGATACTAACTAATATCATCGCTATACTTCACAGGTCATGCCTACAGCCACTTAAAATGCGCAAAGTAATGCTTTTAAAGCCTAAAAATAACCAACACAAAGGATGCACTACTCGACGAAGAAGATTTTTAAGCAATATTGCAATATCAATCATCTCTATTTTTGTTAGCTTTGGAATCGCCGAGATAATTCTAAGAACAGGTATATTAGATTATCCAGATGTAAAAAATCCTTCCTGGATACCTGTAAAGTTTAAGAAAATTGACAAAAAAATCAATCAGCAAAATTGGGAAGTCGCAAATAAAAATATCTTTAAATTTACAGATAAATTTCGAGAGGTAATAAAACCTAAAGAAATATTTAGAATTGCAGTA
>CAZTER010000299.1:0-3465 GCA_964612045.1 uncultured Bdellovibrionales bacterium | reverse complement strand
ATTGCTACAGCAGCACTAAAACGCTACGCAGCTCAGATCGGTTCTGGAACTGTCGTAGGAACCATCAAGGGCAGTGACTTAATAGGACGATCTTACACCCCTCTTTTTGATTACTTTAAAGCTAATCCAAATAGCTTCAAGGTTCTTTCAGGTGAATTCGTTTCAACTGAGGATGGAACTGGAATTGTCCATATGGCACCTGGATTCGGTGAGGATGATCAGAAAGTCTGTGAAGCAAATAATATCCCACTTGTTGTTCCGGTCGATGATCGAGGTTGTTTTACCGATGATGTACCAGACTATGTTGGTATCCAGGTATTCGATGCCAATAAAGAGATTATCCGCAAATTAAAAGATCGTGGTGTTTTAATCCGTCACGATACATTTACGCATAACTATCCACACTGCTGGAGAACAGATACTCCGATTATCTACCGCGCTTTAAACTCCTGGTATGTAAAAGTTTCGGCGTTCAAAGATCGGATGATCGAACTTAACAAGCAGATTAACTGGATGCCAAACCATGTTAGAGATGGACAGTTCGGCAAAGGACTTGAGAGCGCTCCAGATTGGTCAATCAGTAGAAATAGATTCTGGGGATCCCCAATCCCAGTATGGAGAAGTGACGATCCTAAGTATCCGCGAGTCGATGTTTATGGAAGTCTTGATGAGCTCCAAAGAGATTTTGGTGTTCGCCCTGATGATCTACACCGACCTTATATCGATCAACTTGTTCGCCCGAACCCAGACGATCCAACTGGCAAGAGCATGATGCGTAGAATACCTGAAGTGCTCGACTGCTGGTTCGAGTCAGGATCTATGCCTTTCGCACAAGTTCACTATCCATTTGAAAACCGAGAGTGGTTTGAAGATCACTTCCCTGCTGATTTTATCGTTGAGTATGTAGCCCAGACTCGAGGCTGGTTCTACACACTCATGGTACTCGCTACAGCGCTCTTTGATAAACCACCCTTTATGAACTGCGTCTGTCACGGCACTGTTTTAGATAAGGATGGACAAAAACTCAGTAAGCGCCTCCGTAACTATCCAGATCCAGAAGAGGTCTTTAATACTCACGGATCCGACGCGCTGAGGTGGTTCTTAATGTCTTCTGCAATCTTAAAGGGACAAGATCTTCATCTAGATAAAGATGGAAAGATGTTCTCTGAAGTTGTCAGATCAGTTCTGAATCCGATCTGGAATGTCTTCTACTTCTTTACTCTTTATGCAAACTCAGATGGCATAACTGCAAAGTACAACGTAGATTCCCCTGCTCTTTTAGACCGCTACATCTTATCTAAGACAGCCGAGTTAGTGGAACAGGTTCAAGCCTCATTAGATAGATATGATATCTCTGATGCATGTCGAGCAGTAACTGCATTCATTGATGCTCTAAACAACTGGTATGTACGTCGTAGTCGTGAGCGTTTCTGGAAATCAGAGAGAGATGCAGATAAGCAGTATGCCTATGACACTCTATACACGGTACTTCATAATCTATGTCGTGTAATTGCACCGTTACTTCCGATGGTATCTGAAGAGATCTATCAGAAGCTGACTGGAGAGAAGAGTGTTCATCTTGCTGACTGGCCAGTACCAGCATCACTTAAACCAGATGCTAAATTGGTTGATGTAATGGATCGCGTTAGAGCTGTATGCTCTTCCGGTCTTTCGTTAAGAGAGGCAAAGTCTCTGAGAACAAGACTGCCTCTCGCTAGCGCAACAGTAGCAGCACCGAATGCTAAAGATCTCGCACCCTATGCAGCACTAATAAAAGATGAACTGAATGTAAAAGAGGTTCTCTTCGAAGTGCAGGTCGATAAGTTTGCTGCATTTACACTAGTCATCAATGCAAAGGTTGCTGGTCCTAGACTTGGAGGACGGGTCCAAGAAGCAATTAAAGCATCAAAAGGTGGAGCTTGGAGCCAAAATGCAAATGGAGGTGTTACTTCGGGAGGAATAGATCTTATCGAAGGTGAATATACTTTAGGCATGACTCCTAAAGAGGGCTTCTCAGCTCTTGCACTACCAGGACAGAGCGGCGTTGTAGTTCTTGATACAGAGCTAACTCCAGAGCTTGAAGCTGAAGGATTAGCCAGAGATCTTGTTAGAGCAATTCAACAGGCTCGTAAGGATGCAGGACTACATGTTTCAGATCATATCAATCTCTCTGTCTCAGTTGGTGACAAAGTTAGATCAGTAATCTCTCCATTTTCGCAATACATAACGGAGCAGACGCTTGCTGATTCTTTAGCTTTTAATCAACCTGCTACATCTGGTAGTGAATCTTTCTCTCAAGAAAGCGAACTAGGTGGCGAGAAGGTTGTTATAGTAATTACTAAGTGCATCTTGTCAGATGCAGCTAACCACCCTTAATTGACTTAACTGTTTCTGAGTGTAGAGATTTTATAGTAAGGAAAGCTATGGATAATGGAGCGAGCGCTAGACGAGATACCCCTCCTGGTAAGGTTATTCTTGATCACAGAGAGAGCGGAGTTACCGTAATACGACTTGGCGCACCTCATGAATCTGTAGTGACACTAACTCGCGAGCGGATGGATTCCTTAGCTGAAGCTCTACAAGAAGTTCAAAGAGCTCGCCCTTCTGGATTAATTATTGCTGGCCCTAACGAAGATATGTTCTGTGCTGGGGCAGATATATCAATTATCCGAGATGCTACGGATCCAATTCAAGCTGAGCAGTTAGCTCGCAGAGGACAGGAGATCTTTGATGCGATTCAAGCGCTCCCATGCCCAACTATAGCAGCGATCTCAGGACCATGCGTTGGTGGTGCCTGTGAGCTAGTTTTGGCATGTAACTATCGAGTTATCACTGACAATAAAGGTAGCTCCATTGGATTACCTGAAATTAAATTAGGAATCCTTCCAGGCTTTGGTGGAACTCAACGAATGCCGAGACTGCTTGGGCTTCCAAAAGCGCTTGAAATAATTCTTGCAGGCAAGATCTTACGCCCTAAACAGGCTCTCAAGGCCGGCTTAGTTGATGAAATAGTTTCATTCCATGGCATGATCGGCAGAGCTGAAGCTTATGTAGTAGGAAGCGTAAACAAGAAACGTGGATCTCTACCAATATTAGATCGACTTCTAACTTTTACTTCATTCGGACGATCTTTTGTAAAAAAACGTGCTGTTGCACAGATCGCTAAAGACACTAAGGGTTTCTATCCTGCTCCTCCTGCTGCATTAGAGAGTGCAATATATGGTCTAGAGCATGGAATGACTGAGGGACTGAAGTACGAGGCGAGAGAATTAGGTCGTCTAATAGTTACTTCTGAGAGTAAATCTCTCACCCGTTTATTTTTCTTAACAGAAGGAGCTAAATCGATCGGAAAATCTGCCCGCCGCATGTTTGATCAGTTCCAGAGTGTTGTCGTCGGTGCTGGAATCATGGGAGCTGGAATTGCTGGAACTCTAGCTAAGAATGATTCTCAAGTTATATTAAAAG
>CAZTER010000298.1:0-3473 GCA_964612045.1 uncultured Bdellovibrionales bacterium | reverse complement strand
TGTCACTCCACAAGAGATGTTAGATGTTATCCCTAAGCTATCATCTTTATACTCCGAGCCGTTTGCTGACTCGTCCCAAGTTCCAACTTTTCTTGTCTCAAAGATAGCGAGGCAGAAGGTAACAGTCTCTCTATCTGGAGATGGAGGAGATGAACTTTTTGGTGGTTATACGCGCTTCCTCTGGGCCAATCGTCTGAATAATATCTTCAGTTCATTGCCGAGCATCTTTCACAAACCACTATCAGGAATCTTACTTGGGCTCTCTCCAACTTCCTGGAATAAGCTATTTAATCTCGCTTCTCCAATATTACCGAGATCCTTTCATGTTAAATCTCCAGGTTGGAAGATTCATCGTGTAGCTGAGTTACTAAAAGCATCTTCTGATAACGAGTTATATACAAAGATGTTTTCAGTTTTTACTCCGCCGAGTGAGTTGGTGATTGGTGGTGTTGAGCTCGAGTGCATTCACTACAGCAGAGATACTTGGCCAGATAATTTAGATTTTTTAAGACAGATTATGTGGCTAGATCAAGTTACCTACCTACCTGATGATGTCTTAGTTAAGGTTGATAGAGCGGCGATGGGAGTTTCTTTAGAAACCAGGGTGCCGTTACTTGATCATCGGGTAATTGAGTTTGTTTGGAAGTTACCTACTAAGTATCTGATCGATAAAGGAGAGACAAAGAAGATCTTACGTCAGATCCTATATAAATATGTACCTAGAGAATTAGTAGATCGTCCGAAACAGGGATTCGGTGTGCCAATTGATACTTGGTTAAAAGGCCCACTGCGGAGCTGGGCAGAAGATCTTCTTAATACAGAACGTTTAGCCTCAGATGGTTTTTTCAATCCAAGTGCAGTTAGAGAGAAATGGCAACAGCACCTCCGTGGTGAAAAGAGTTGGGAATATCTCTTATGGAATATTTTGATGTTTCAAAGTTGGAATAGAGAAACCAAGGTTCTTTAGGGTGAATAGTTAGTTTGTGACTATTTAGTTACTACTAATTACTTTCTATTTTTTAGATACCACTCAATAGTCGTCTTCAACCCATCTTCAAAGGATGTTTTTGCTATAAAGCCAAATCTTTCCTTAGCTCTAGTGGTATCAATGCAACGACGAGGTTGACCATCTGGTTTCGAGGCGTCCCACGTTATGTTGCCACTAAACCCTACTAGTTTAGCGATCGTTTCTACTAACTCCTTAATCTTTATCTCTCTAGATGCACCAAGATTAACTGGATCAGATCCGTTATAAAGCTTAGTTGCTAGAGCTATTCCCTCGGCTGCATCATCGACATAAAGAAATTCACGACTAGCACTTCCTGTTCCCCAAACAACAAGATCTTTATCCCCATTCTCCTTCGCTTCAACACACTTTCGTATTAGAGCTGGGATGACATGAGAAGATTGAAGATCGAAGTTATCTCTTGGGCCATAAAGATTAACCGGGAGAAGATATACGCCATTTAGACCGTATTGTTGTCGGTACGCTTGAAGTTGAACAAGCAACATCTTTTTAGCTAATCCGTATGGAGCATTAGTTTCCTCTGGGTATCCCTCCCATAGATTCTCTTCAGAGAACGGTACCGGACAAAATTTCGGATAGGCACACACAGTTCCTGCTACTACGATCTTTTTAACGCCGTAGTTTCTCGCCTCTTCGATAAGGTGGATCCCCATTACCGCATTTTCATAGAAGAACCTACCTGGATTCTCTCGATTAGCTCCTATGCCACCAACTACGGCTGCTAGATGTACTACGACTTCAGGTTTTAGATCCTGATATAGCCGTTTTACATCGGTTGGTTCGGTAAGATCGTATTGGATCTTTCTAGGAGCTAGTATTTGAGTTGCTCCATGTGCCTTTAGGGCTTCAACCACGGATGTTCCGAGAAAGCCATTTCCACCAGTTACTACTATTTTTGAACTTAATATGTTGTCTTCGCTCACTAATAATCCAGAATAAGAAATATTCTAATATTTTAGACGATAACTTGGCTAACTTTCAATCATCAACCTTTGGGTGGCTTATACCTTAAAATCAGTGGATTTTTCCCCTATATAGACCACCTTGATAATTGACAGCGCTTCGTAGATAGTACCCACTAATTTTGTCCAGAATTTAAGGTTAACGAGTAAATAGTCATGAATCTTAAGATCGGAGTGATTGGTCTCGGCTACGTTGGTTTACCCCTTGCTTTGGCTTTCTCCAAAAAATTTAAGGGTACAGTTGGTTTTGATATTGATCAAAGACGAGTTACTGAGCTTAAAGCTGGTCGAGATGCCAATGAAGAAGAATCAAACAATGAGTTTGATTCTGCTGACATATTATTCACGGCAAATCAGGACGAGCTTAAAGGGTGTAACTTCTTTGTCGTTACAGTTCCAACGCCGGTAGATGTAAATCACAATCCAGATCTCTCTCCACTTAAAGGAGCTTGTGATCTTCTCGGTCCAGTTCTTTCAAAGGGAAGTATCGTTGTCTTTGAATCGACTGTTTATCCCGGAGTTACAGAGGAGATCTGTGGTCCATGGCTCGAGGCTTCGTCTGGCTTAAAGTTAGGCACAGAATTTACCCTAGGATATTCACCTGAGAGAATTAATCCAGGTGACAAACAACATACGGTAACCAAGATTGTGAAGGTGGTTTCTGGTCAGGATCAAAAGACCTCCGATATTGTTTGTGAAGCTTATGGTGCGATTATTACAGCAGGAGTACATCGAGCTTCCTCTATAAAAGTTGCTGAGGCTGCTAAAGTCATTGAAAACACCCAGAGAGATCTTAATATCGCTTTAATGAATGAATTGGCGATTATCTTTGATCGAATGAATATCTCTACTAAAGAGGTACTAGAAGCTGCTTCTACAAAGTGGAACTTCGTAAAGTTCTTTCCAGGACTTGTAGGAGGTCACTGTATCGGCGTTGATCCTTACTATTTAACAACCAAAGCAGAACAACTTGGTTATCATCCTGAGGTAATATTAGCAGGAAGACGGATTAATGATGGAATGGGGTTCTGGATCGGTCAAAAGATAGTAAAGCTCCTTGTTCATCAGGGGAAGCAGGTAAAAGGTGCAAAGATTGGAGTTCTCGGTCTGACATTTAAGGAGAATGTAGCGGATCTTCGAAATAGTCGTGTTCCAGATATCGTTGCTGAGCTTCGACAGTTTGGTGTCGATGTCCTAGTTCATGATCCTCTAGCTGAGGCAGAGCGCGCAGTAGAAGAGTATGGAATTGCATTGGTGAATCTTGAAAAATTCAAGGAGCTAGATGGTGTGGTGCTTGCCGTCTCGCATCAGTATTATACCGAACTTGGTTCAGAGAGTATTTCAAAGATGGTACTCAAAGACGGTGTTGTTGTTGATATCAAATCAGCCCTGTGTCGCGATAAGATTGGTAACGGACAGGTTTATTGGAGTTTGTAAACTCAGATGTCTAAAGTAAAGTTCGATCTCGTAAGTGAAGAGTTAGT